>NZ_JAVRBM010000174.1:0-4751 GCF_034531255.1 Nostoc sp. ChiQUE01b
GCTCCCGCACTTGTTGATATAGCTCCCGCACTTGTTGATATAGCTCCCGCACTTGCTGAAATAGCTCCCGCACTTGCTGAAATAGCTCCCGCACTTGCTGAAATAGCTCCCGCACTTACTGAAATAGCTCCCGCACTTGCTGATACGGTTCCCGTAATTGCTGACCAGAAAGAAAAAGGTACAAGCCCCGAAATTTATTTATGGGGTTCTTACTTTTGACTTTCCCAAAGGGGCATACCTGATAGCTAAGTACATAATTTCGTAAGTTCATAGCGAATTCCTCTGCGTACCTCTGCGTTTCCCTCAGCGTTCCTTTGCGTTTAAAACCGCTACAAATTAATGCAAAGCTGTACTAAGAGCGTACAACTCTATGCCTCTACAGCCGATTTATAACCTAAATTCCTTGGCTTCTGCCAAAATCGGATTGATATCAAACCACGAACCATCCTCATTCCGGTATTCAAATACAAACATACTGCGGAGCAAAAGTTCGTATCTTTCATGACCTCTCAAGTTTTTCGCTTGCGCTACCTCACGTAGTAATTCCCATTCATCAGGCGTAATTGCCAAAGTTAGCTCATTGCGGCGTTGTTTAATCACCCTATCCACACACTCCCGCGACAAAGGTGGGTCTTCTTGCTGAAGACAACGAAACAATAACATCAACAAGTTACGCAAATGACCACCGCTAACTTGGCAAAGTCGCTCTAAAGTATCAGGACTATCAAAAACCTCAGTAATTAAATTCTGACTTTGTTCCCAACTGACACCAGGAAAAGCCCTCGCCATAACCATCTGTTGCAGCAGTACAATTCCCTGTGAGAATTGCGAACCATCTTGTAATTCCACAGGAACCATCGGCAAAACCTTGGGGTCTACGCCAAAGCGATTTGTTAACCTTCCTAAAGCGTTGGAAAAAATCAACACTAACGGAATGGTATAAACAACATGACAATTTAGCTGGTTTAACTGTTCGCCCCGTTCCACAAAGAGATATTCTGGCTGATAATGACCGGAAGGTTTTTGAGAATTATCCACTCTGTCGAGATTATCTATAATTACCACTAGTCCTTTTTTACCCTGCTGCTTGAGTTTTTCTCTAGCAGGCTTGAGCAATTCTTTGTTAATTGATTCTAAAATGCCGTTGGTGCGCGGTTCTAAATATTGCCGTAACTGAGAGCGAAGTTTGGGACTATCTTTAGTTTTGGCGGTAATCTTGGCAATACCTACAGATAATTCCGCCTCAACGCCTATATCTAGCGGCGTTTGCAAAAACTCAGAAATTTCCGTAAACAGATTTTTAAAGTATCCTGGTTTGAGGTTAATTTTGATTGCTTCCAGACTTTGACTAACCTCACGAGCTACTGCTAATAAAATATCTGTAACATCAATATCAGCCATATCCAGGCTTTGGCTAGACTCGAAATAAACCACATGAAATCCCTGCTGCTCTAACTCTGCCTTTAGCCGCAGTAATTCAGTGGATTTGCCACAACCGATATGTCCGGTAAACAATTGACAAGTGGGTTGCTCAGGTGCAAGGCGGGTGATAGTTCGCCCAAGTTCCTCAATAATCTTGGCACCACGCACTTTAGAGAAATCAATATAATATTGTCTATCCTCTGGTTTGCTCACGACCAGAGTTTTACTGGGGTTGCAAGCTTGAAAAAACCTGACTAAATCTAGTTTCATCACAAATTACCCGAAATCAGCCTAACGCTCTTGCCCATTTCAGTGATTATACAGAGGATAAAGCGGCTATTTCGGAAAAAACTTCTTCAGATTGAGTGATTAAGGTTCAACGATGAAGCTAAAAGCTTCGGCGATGATGCTCAAAGCTTCAAGTTTCAGTATCTAACGGTGAAACTTGAGCTTTCTAATGTTCTGGTGGTTGAAGATTTTCTGGTAGGATGGTTGTGCGATCGCCAGAATAATGAGTTTAATTTGGTCTACTAATTTTTAGTCCTATGACGCTTGACAAGCAAGCGATGTATTTTTATTGGTAAATATTACGTAATTTACAAAGCCGAATCAAAAATTTCCTGCGCGGTTAAATTGAGTTGGGGTAAAGTGGGAGAAATAATTAAGTTGTTACCAGTAAATGGAGTCATTTGATATTCCTCATCTACTAACTCACATACAAATATGGTAGGTTGTTTGGGATTACCAATAAATTTTTTACCTCCCAACGCAGCGTAATCCAAAATCCAGTATTCGGGAATACCCATCTCCTCATAATCCCCGAATTTATCATGATAGTCATCACGCCAATTAGTACTAACAACTTCAATTACCAGAGGGACAGATTCGGGTTTAATTACAGTTGATTGTTTGTTCCATAAAGGTTCATTGAGCAAATTCTCGTGATTTAATAATAAAATATTAGGGGAATAGGTAGAATCTCCCGTTTTGACAAATGCAGTTTTGGGTATGCGATAAGGTAGCCCCATTTGCAAAAGTTGAAAACCGATTTGTACCGTTAGAAACCCGGTAACATTTTCGTGTTTTCCTGTGGGAGGTGGCATTTCAATAATTATTCCTTTATGCAGTTCGTAGCGCTTTCCATCATTAGGATACCACTCAATAAATTCTTCGTAGGTTATGGGTTTGGGTAATGGTTGAGTCATGTAGCACTTGATTAGAAGTCGCTCGAAATAGCAGCCATAAGGCTTTCGTTTGTTTGGCTTGCGCTCCATTTTAGCCAATCATCAAACAGTTTTCTGACTTGCGATAAGCCGGGTACGGCTTGCGCCAAGGGCGATCGCAATTATTCGCATGGACGACTCATTACCAGTCGTCCGTCGGAGAGTCGATATACACCAGTTGGTTCAATAATGCGATCGCCTTTTTTCCAAGGACGTAATGTAATTTCATTATTGACACCACGCACTCTATCTGTAGAATAGTTAGACATTAATAGATTACCGGGACGGTTAGGTAAAGCACCTCCACCTGTGATGATGAAGCTATTTTCTTGTTTTTGATTTGCACGGGCTATGCAGCTATTAGCAATGAGCGCGTTGGTGTCAATCGCATTTGTGGGGAATGAGGTGAGGCTATTTTGAATTGAACTGTTATCAGGGGAGTTAACATCAACATTTCCCGATAAACCAACTCCCGATTTGGCTGTGATGTATTGTGAGACATCGCTGGGTTGAGTACCGACAAATACACCTTGAGCGTTGATTCTCACTTGACCACCGCGAGAGTTATCTGAGTTAGCACTGATGCGGCTATTTTCTGGAGCAATTAAAAATTTTGTATTGATGTTGATGTTACCACCAATGACATTCTCGCCTGTGGCATCGGTAGTAATGCTGCTACCTTGACGGAGAGTTAAATTTTGAGTGTTGAGGTTGATGGTGGCTTGTTCGCGGTTGGGGTCTTTATTTGGACTGCGGGTGTTGGCGTTGAGAGAGGCTTTATTGTCTAGGCGGATGGTGTTAGCGTTGATAGACATAATACCTGCATTACCTGCACCAAATGTAGCAGTGCTAATTGCTGCCCCATTTCGCACAAGTAAATCTTGGGTGGTAATCGTCAATTTTCCCGCATCGCCTGTCGAATCTTGGTTAGTGGAAGCACTCAAACCACTAACAAAACTACTATCAGCAGAGATACCAATTAGTTCTATCTTACCAGAAGCGTTTATAGTTAAATTACCTGCTTTACCTCTACCAGATGTTGAAGCAATTATCTGTGCCCGATCCCGTACAAATAAATCTTGGGCGTTAATTGCCAAATCACCTGCATCCCCAGTTGAACCTGCTTCAGCAGAAGTAGCCAAAGTAGTAAAAAGACTAACATCTGCTGATGTACCAATCAGTTCTACTTTACCTGTGGCATTAACAGTTAAATTTCCCCCTTTACCCTGACCAAATGTAGCCGCATCCACCTGTCCGCCATCGCGCACAAGTAAATTTTGGGCGTTAATCGTTAAGCCTCCCGCGTTTCCTGTTAAGTCTTGGTTCGCAGATGTACTCAATCTACTGTTAAAAAGACCATTAGCAGACGCGCCAATTACTTCTACGCTACCGCTTGCATTGACTGTCAAATTTCCTCCATTGCCTGTACCAAATGTAGCAGTGATAACTGTTGCTCCATCTCGTATAAATAAATCTTGAGTTTCAATAGTCAAATTTCCTGCATTTCCACTTGAGCCTGTCTGAGCAGAAGCACCCAAGGCGCTAACAGTTCGACCATCCGCAGAGATACCAATCAGTTCTACTTTATTTGAGGCATTTACAAATAAATTTCCTCCCTTACCTGTACCAAATGTACCGGTACTAACCTGTGCCCCATCTCGCACAAGTAAATCTGGGGTGGTAATCGTCAAATCTCCTGCATTCCCAGATGAACGCGATTCAGCAGAAGCAGCCAAAGCACTAAAAAAACGACCGTCAATAGATGTACCAATGAGTTCCACGCTACGGTCAGCATTAACAGTCAAATTTCCTCCCTTTCCTTTACCTAAGGTAGAAGTACTGACTTGTCCTCCATCACGAATGCTTAAACGACCTGCGTTAATCCTCATACTCCCTGCATCTCCAGACCCTAAAGCACTAGTAGAGATAGCGCTGCGACCAGTGGGTGAACCACCTAAAACCTCTACATAGTCTTTGGCATTGATTGTCAAATCTCCTCCGTGGCCAAGGTTACTACTTCTAGTTGTAATATCTCCACCATCGCTAATGCTTAAGTAAGTCGGCGCGAAAAAACTAAACTATGTAAAGATAAATAAATACGGAGAA
>NZ_JAVRBM010000175.1:0-4525 GCF_034531255.1 Nostoc sp. ChiQUE01b
ACACTATTGACACTGCTTTGATGCCCTTTAAATTCTTGTAGCAGTTGCCCTTGCAGGTTCCACAACCGCGCTGTCTTGTCAGATGATGCCGTAGCGATGGTTTTGCCGTCCGGGCTGAAACTCACACTTAAGATTCTGCCTTGATGCCCTTTGAATTCTTGTAGCAGTTGCCCTTGCAGGTTCCACAACCGCGCTGTCTTGTCAGATGATGCCGTGGCGATGGTTTTGCCGTCCGGGCTGAAACTCACACTATAGACATAGCCTTGATGCCCTTTGAATTCTTGCAGCAGTTGCCCTTGCAGGTTCCACAACCGCGCTGTGTTGTCAAATGATGCTGTGGCGATGGTTTTGCCGTCCGGACTGAAACTCACACTTTTGATTAAGCCTTGATGCCCTTTAAATTCTTGTAGCAGTTGCCCTTGCAGGTTCCACAACCGCGCCGTGTTGTCAGATGATGCTGTAGCGATGGTTTTGCCGTCCGGACTGAAACTCACACTATTGACACTGCTTTGATGCCCTTTAAATTCTTGTAGCAGTTGCCCTTGCATGTTCCACAACCGCGCTGTGTTGTCAAATGATGCTGTGGCGATGGTTTTGCCGTCCGGACTGAAACTCACACTTTTGATTAAGCCTTGATGCCCTTTAAATTCTTGTAGCAGTTGCCCTTGCAGGTTCCACAACCGCGCTGTCTTGTCAGATGATGCCGTGGCGATGGTTTTGCCGTCCGGGCTGAAACTCACACTATAGACATAGCCTTGATGCCCTTTGAATTCTTGCAGCAGTTGCCCTTGCAGGTTCCACAACCGCGCTGTGTTGTCATTGGATGCCGTGGCGATGGTTTTGCCGTCCGGGCTGAAACTCACACTTAAGACTGGGCCTTGATGCCCTTGGAACTGATTACGTTCTTTAATTTTATCGAGAATACTATCCAAAGCAAAAATAGGGCTGATAGCTGGATATTCTTCTAAAGGGCGACCATTTTTTACCAAAGTTTTTAACTCTTTACCACTCTGCACTGCTGCCACCAGCGATTCTAACTCAGCATACTCAAACTGTCTTAAGGCATTAACACCTGCTCGTTCTAATTCCGTTCCCTTTTGTGCTTCTTTTTGTGCTGCTTCTGCTGCTTGTTTCGCTACTTGTGTTTGACTCAAAATAGTTTGAGCCTGTTTAGTTTTAGATTCTGCTTCCTGTTGTTGTCTATTTGCCTGTTGTGCTTTCTCTTGAGCAGTTTTGACTTGTTCGTTAGCTGTTTGAATTTTTTCCTGTGCTTGAGAATTTTTAGATTGTAATTCTGCTGCTTGCTGGTTTACTTTCCCTAAATCTGCCTGTGCTGCCTTAAATTTCACTTCTGCGGCTTGCTGATTCTTCTGCGCTGCTTGAAACTTTTGCTCTGCATCTTTGTTTTTGATTTCTAATCCTTGCGCTTTATTCTGTATTTCTACCCGTTTCTTTTGCGTATCTTGCAAGCGTTGAGTTACTAAATTATAGTTTGCTTTAGCAGTTGTAAAGTTTTTTTCTGCCAGTTGCTTTTTCTTCTCAGCATCATTAGCCACTTGAATTCGACTTAATGCATCTCTTGATAATATACCTGCCAATAATAATAGACATACCGCTAAACCAGAACTCACCATCAACCCCATCCGCCCTTGGCGAATTTGTCGCTTGGCTTCTTGTTGAGCATCAACTAATATCTGCCTTGCATCTTGTTCGCGTTTCAGCTTTTCTTCGGCTTGCAAGCGTTGTTCTCGCTCTCTAGCTAGTTCTGCTAATATTTCATTGCCCTGTTGTTGGCGAATGAACGACACGAGATAATCATGCACCAATTGATAACGGTCAGCAGGCGATTCTGGTAACTGCAATACTAACCTTGAGTCCACGAAAATTTCTAACACCAAATCTAGTTTATCGGCTTCTCCTGTTAAATCTGCAACTAACTCAGCACGAGTTTTCAAAGGACGAGTACCATTTTCATCTGTGAGTAAATATAAAACCAGTCGTGCAACTTGTTCATTCTCTGCACCACAATCATCGATGACTTCTTCTAAAAATCGCTCAACCAGTTTTTCTTTAGTGCCAAACTGACGATATTTTTCTAAAGTTGTAATTTTCTCAGTTTGCAATTGCATCCCCACAATTTGTAACTCAATCGGACGTACTTCCCCCAAATCACCTGCTAAATCTCGAACTAATTCATCAATCAATACAGGCTCTAAATAAAAATGAGAACGTTCTGTTAGACTCTGCACAACAGCTTTAGCATCGGCTGATAAAAAGTTACCCAAATAATGGCGAATATTTTTATCAAGAATATTATTATTAATTGTACTTAAATTAAACAGACGCTCTAACTCTAATAAATTAGGTAAATAATCTTCCCGTAAGGATAGAATTACCTTGAGAAAAGGAATATCTAGACAAACTCGCAAAAACTCATAAAATGCTCGTCGTTGACCTTGGTCTGGATAAACAAAGAAAAACTCCTCAAACTGGTCAAACATTAAAACCGTCAACAAATTCCGGTCAGCATTTCTTTGCAATTGTTCTAAAATAGCTGCTGAAGAATCAAGATTAGCAAATAATTGATTCCCTCTGACTTCCTCAAAAGCCTTAGCCAAACTCTGCCCCAACATTCCCACCCAATCTGTATAAACTCGCAACAAAATAGGTAAAGCATCTCGCTCACCAATTGCTTGCTGTTGCAACGCCGGGATTAATCCACCCTGTAAAATTGAACTTTTTCCCACTCCTGACTGACCGTGAATTACAGTCAATTTATGCTCAGTCCCGCCAATTCTTTCTCGCAACCGCTTCACATCTTGTCCCCGACCAGAAGCAGCAATTTCTTCAGCAATTGTTTCAGAATTTTCTACTTGCAACTGTGCAGAATTAATTGCCTGTCGCTGCGGGTTGAGATAAGATGCACCAACAAAGGCGCGAAAACCATACTGCTGTTCAATTTGTAATTGTTCTTGTTTAATATGAAAAGCTTTGAGATATTCACCTTGATCAAAGTAGAGTAAACGCAACCTTTCTAATATAGATATATATAATTGTGGGTTGTACTGATGATTAATTTCCAGCTTTGCAGTTTTTAAAGTATTAATCGCTACTTGATATTGACCTAAACCCTGTTGAGATTTGGCTAAAATAAACCGATGCAATCCAAATTCATCTGATTGAATATTAGAAATATCAGCTAAGATTTGCAATGCTTGCCCAGCAAGTTGATTAGCTTCTGCCCAGCGTGACTGCTCTAAAGCTACTTCTGCCAAAAAACCATAATCTTTAGCTAATTGCAACGGTGTGCCATAATTTTGATGTATCAGTAGAGATTTTTCCACAAGGATTTGCAACTCTGTCCATGCTTGCAAATCTCGTAGTACTTCACCCAGTTTAGTAATATGTTTTGCAACTAAATCTGAACGTTGTGCTTGTTCAAAAATATCAATAGCTTGCTGAAAGTAATTTCTCGACTCTTGCCAATAGCGCTGATTTTCTATTTGGTTTTTTTCAGATTGGCGGTTATAAGCTGAAGCAATATTAACGAGTAATATACCTTGTTGCTCTAAATAATTACTTTGTCGCCAGAATCCCAAGCTTTGTTGATAATGTGATAGAGCAGAATCTATCTGGTCATGTAGATAATCATTTAAACCAAACAAAAACTCTAAACTTGCTTGAAGTGCTGCTTCTAATACTTCTCCTCGATTTTGCAAATCTTGACGGGCGGTTTCTAGTTCCCGGCACATTTGGGGATTAGGCGTGATATTACCTGCAAAGATTTCATCACTTTTTTGCTGAAGGAAGTTGACTAACTCATCAGTAGGGTTTTCAAACTCAATGATAGTTGCCCAATTTTCTAAATCAGTTGCTAATCGAATAAATTTTTGCAGAACTGAATCATTAACCCACAACAATATCGGAAATGGGAAGTTCTTTCTAAACTCCTCCCGTACTTGGTTAGCTGAAGTCAGAACTGTATCAATATCTTTAACCGACTCTAAACCAAAAATCATCAATGCAGGTGGCTGTTCATCTCCCAGTTGTTCGCGTATATTTGTGTAAAGCGTTTTGACTGATGCAGGTAAGGTAATTTCGCATATTTCCACAGGAGAGATTTGGTGCAGCCGTTCTACGATGCGCTGACGTAAAGCAACATAATTACACCGCAATATAATCAGCGAAAATTGCCCCTGCGAAAAGGTAATTGCTCTAACTAAAGTTTGTAATGAACCCTCATTGTCAAAGGCTAAATTTTCCGGTTCTTGCTGATTACTCATAACATATAGTAGTTTTCTTTTGCATGAAGTACAAAGTTACGGGTTTTGAGGCAGGAGGCAGGAGGCAGGGGGCAGAGGGCAGGGGGCAGGGGGGAGGATTTATGCTAGTTGTAAAAAAAAGTTTTAGTTGTGAAGATGACAACTGACACGGCTCCTGCACTTGCTGATATAGCTCCTACACTTGCTCATATAGCTCCCGCACTTGTTGATATAGCTCCCGCACTTGTTGATATAGCTCCCGC
>NZ_JAVRBM010000176.1:0-4135 GCF_034531255.1 Nostoc sp. ChiQUE01b
AGAGAACATAGCAATAGGTAAAATCTACCATTTTACCCATTCACGCAACAACGCCAACTGAAGCTACAAGAGAGCCTAAAGCTAGCACTACCAACCGTACTGGAGTAATAGAGAAGATTAATCCATGCACGTTTAGTGATGTTAGTCAATCGATAACAGGTCAATCATTTTCCGGTATTGATTTGCGATCGCTGGGAAATGCGATCGCGGAAATTGAGAGCGCTGGTAGCGGCGATTACAAAGCAGTTGGCATACATACCTGTGCGGATGGGGGTTTAAATTGTGGTCGCGCTCTCGGTCGCTACCAGTTCATGAGTTATAACCCTTATGCAGTGCAGTTAATTGCTGCCAAGCCTGGAGGTAAAGAGTTCCTGAGTCAAGTGGAGCAAAGGCATCAACCAACAGAGGCTGAACTATTTGAGTTTTTTCCTGCATCTGACCAAGATAGGGCATTTATGGCTGATATGGCTAACAAAATTCAATTGACACAACAGCAAATCGATCCGGCTACAGGACAGCCATTTACGGGCGATTCTCCTTCGGAGACGCTTCGCGAACGCCTAATTGAACGAGTGCCTCAAAGGAAAGGGAGTTTATTCTGACTCCGCCTCCCCTACTCAGTCTCAACCATTGAAGACAACTGCATATGAATTACCAGCACCTCCTATGAGGGTACGCTACTGGATTCATTGGTTTCGCATTGGTTTGGGCATCTTTTTGTTGCTGTCGATTCTCATGAGCTTAGGGGGCTGTAGCTTAAATGCAGCAAGCGTTACTTGGAACAAAGCTGCTAATGTTGTGCCTGCAACAGTCGTTGAACAGGTGATTGTAGAAAATACAGAGTTAAATTCCAAAGTATCTGCTAAAAATATACTGGCTTGGAGTGTGGAAGGGAAAGACGGCAGGTTCGCAGTTTTCAACTTGAACACGCCTGATGTCTGTGGTGCTTTGGGATGTCTGTATACTGGTTACTGGCTCAGAAAGGACAAACCAATTACTCAGGTATTCTTGAGTTACTTGAATCCCAATCTGCCACCAGGTAAGCATTTGTTGTCAGTGGGAGAGAACCGAGGTCAGGCATTACCCTGCATTAAGGTACTGCAAACCGAGCAAGAGCAGCTACGGCAATTGAATTTTTGTTTCAATGGCACTGGCTATCAACTTGCTGATAGTCAGCTTTTCACTAATAGTAAAAATTCCCAAAGTTGATAACTCGAAATCTAGAAGAAAACTCTGCCATAGTCATCTTAGCTATGGCAGGGTATTTTTATCTAAAACCTCTAGGAGGGCATAAGCTGCCCCTAAACCTCGCCCGCTTCCAGTAATAATCGCTACATGATTATCGAGTCGAATCATTTAACTTTCTCCTGACTTAAATTCTGCTTCTTAGTGGGTGGATGCAGCGTCTAATTACTAGCTCAGAGCTTAACTACCAGACTCGAATTAAGCCGAAGCGGCTTCGGCTTGAATGAATTATTAGGCGGCGTACCACTCATTTCTTGGCGCATACCGGACTGTAAGACACGCGAGTTAGTGGGTGGTCATTAGCTTCTCGGACTAGTTCTCCACTTTCAGCCGCTGTCCGCTTCTTTATGTCAATCCATTCTTTGTCTCTTAGGAACTCTCTCCAGCGTAAATCCATTGTGCTTTTGTCCGGCCAAGCCAGAAGATAGATAAATTCAACCTTCTCACCAGAATCACTTAGAGCTTTGAAAGTGTGCATGATGTTGTGCCTCATGGCTTAGTGAACGTTCTATAGCCGCCTAACCAACTATTACCTCACTGTTCCTATCTGTATAATCCGTACTTACAGTCACCTGCTGCCAAGCATCCAAATCCGTTTTGACCCCTGACAGTTTTTCCTGAATCAGGCTCATAGCATCGGTGCCTAATGCCAGTCGCATCGGTGGATGAGGACTTTCCACAGCTTGAATGATGGCTTGCGCCGCTTTAAGTGGATTGCCAGGTTGCTTACCATGCATCTCTTTGAACCACTGCAATGAAGCACCGCTCACGGTCGCATAGGCATCAATGGAAAGTTCTGCTGCTGCCAGAGAGCGTCCGTTGAAGTCTGTGCGAAATGCCCCAGGTTCAATTAAAGTGACCTTAACTCCAAAGGATTCAACCTCCTTAGCCAGGGCTTCAGACGTACCTTCCAGAGCAAATTTAGCGCCACAGTAGAGGCTGCTTCCACCAAATCCCACTAATCCTGCTGTGGATGACATATTGACAATGTGACCGCTGCCTTGCTGACGCATCACAGGCAAGACCGTTCGCATCAGACGGAGCGCCCCAAAGAAGTTGGTTTCAAAAAATCGGTGAATATCAACATCACTGACTTCTTCGAGTGCAGCAATGAGTCCATGTCCAGCATTGTTGACCAGCACATCAATTCGACCAAATGTAGCGATCGCGGTATCAACTGCTGCTTGTATGTCTTGGGGCAGTGTTACATCCAAACGTACAGCCTTTGCGGTTTCTGGATAGTGTTCAATCAAAGCGCGAAGTTGCTCTGGTTGGCGAGCAGTAGCTAGCACGGAGTCGCCCTTCTTCAACACCGCTTCTGCTAGGGCCCGTCCGAACCCTGTTGAACATCCTGTAATCAACCAAACTTTAGGAGCGACACGATTTTTGTCTGAGTTCATTTGTTTTCTCCAATACAAAAACGATGAGATGCGAGGATCGGCGCAACTGCAATTCTGTAACTTACTTTCCACATTAAGCAGCCTGAATAAATATGTCCAATATGATTTTTGTCTTAGACTAAGACTTAAAACGTATTAATTGACATGGAACTTCGACACTTGCGTTACTTCGTGACTGTAGCTGAGGAACTTCATTTTGGTCGCGCCGCGCAACGACTACAAATCGCTCAACCGCCACTGAGTCAACAAATCCGTCAACTCGAACAAGAACTCGGTGTCGAGTTGCTGTATCGGACAAAGCGAACAGTCCGACTTACTGAAGCAGGACTTGCCTTCTTACAGCAGGCACGACAAATTCTAGTGCAATCTGAGCAAGCGATTGAGGTAGCCCAACGTGCTTTTCGAGGTGAAGTGGGTCGTTTAGCGATTGGATTTGTTGGATCTGCCACGTATAGCCTGCTGCCTGCTGCCGTGCGGTCATTTCGCCATCAGTTTCCTGATGTCCGCTTGATACTGCATGAAATGACCACGACCGAGCAAATTGAAGCACTGCATGACGATCGCATTCAGCTTGGCTTTATTCGTCCGCCCATCAGCGATGACGAACTCAGCGTGGAAACGGTTTTACAAGAATCGTTCGTTGCTGTATTGCCAGAAGCACACCCGCTTGCGACTCAAACACAACTGTCATTAGCATCACTCGCCGAGGAGTCCTTCATTTTATCTCCACGTCATTTAGGAAGCGGCTTTTACGATCAGATTATCCGTTTGTGTCAACAAGCAGGATTTATTCCCCAAGTCACTCAGGAAGCGACTCAGATGCAGACCATTGTCAGCTTAGTGGCAGCGGAATTAGGGGTTGCGCTCGTCCCAGCGTCGCTCCAGAATTTGCAACGAGCAGGGGTCGTCTACAAACCGCTCGAAGACCAAACGCTCTATGTCAAGTTGGCAGTTGTTTGGCGAAGTGCAAACACCTCGCCCGTGCTACACCAATTTCTAGCGCAATCAAGAGCCGTTGCACGATTTAGTGCAGCGTTTCATTAAGCAATGCTGTTGAGGCTTATCAAAACGCTTGTACTCCCCCAATTCATAGATGCGCCCATTGGACTATTCCTCATCATCCAGTTCATCGTCTTCCTCCTCAAAATCATCATCTAACTCAGCTTCCAAATCGTCGGTCTCATCAAGGAAGTCGTCATCGTCAATAAGTTGAATTTTGCGAGGTGGCTTGGTCGCTGACTTGGATCTACGATCGCTTTGAGTTTTGTTCCTATTCTTGTTTGGTGGCAATACTTCCACGTCTACAGACACCGATTCTCCTGGCAAAGCAGGTAGGGATTGAGGTTCATTAAAACCAGCGATCGCATCATGTTGTTGCCAAATTAGAGTTTTAGCTGTGGTTTTACCCAAATACAGTTGCGGCAGATTTTCAACGGTCAGTAGACCGAAAAGTTTTGCGATCGCTCTGTGATCGATACCTGTATTCTTAT
>NZ_JAVRBM010000177.1:0-3946 GCF_034531255.1 Nostoc sp. ChiQUE01b
AAAGATTTGCCTGCACTACCTCCTGCCATTTTTTAGTTCCGTCGAACTCACGTTAGATTATCGTAAGCATTACCGAGATTCGAGAGTGTTTTACCTTCGCTTTTACGATCTTTGATTTCTCGTGCGATCGCCAAAACTTGCTGTAAATATTCAATAGCTTTGTTGTAGTTTCCCAGGTTATCGTAGACAATAGCGAGATTTCCCTGTGCCGCAAGCTCGTTTTTACGGTCTTGAATTTCTCGGTAGATAGCAAGTGCCTGTTGAAAAGACTGTAATGCAGCTTCAAATTGACTTTTATCGAGCTGTTCCAGACCAAGGTCATTCAATCTGTCTGCTTCTACTTTCTTTGCATTTGATGTCTGCACGAGTACTTCTGCTGTAGAAAAAGGCACTAGTCTATTAACCGTTAAATTGGCTGTAATGGCTATTGAAATCGTAATTATTGTTAAAATTACTTGTTTGAATCGCATAAAAACTGTGTAAAAAAGAGTTTAATATTACTCATTATCTGTATTAACGGAATAGTAAATTATCCTTGGTTCAATACATCTTTTGTTTATACAAAATTAAGCTATAGACTTAAACCCATGTTTAACACTGAGTGATGATTGTTGCACAGATCGGAGCAATGCCGGAGGCGAGCCACAGAGCATCTACACTTTTTTAATACTGGAAGTTAAAGGTGCGATCGCAAACCACTGCAAACAATTCCTAAATTGAATCCAGTGAGAATAGCACAGGATTGTTTCTAAAAGACACTAAGACTCTTTACAGCACATATTCTCCCTCTGAAATCTGTCATAGTCGTCAGGGGAGTTGATGTTTAAGTAATCAGATCGAGATGCTATTCTTGGAGCAAACAATTCACCCATATCTAGTGAAGTCTGTATAATTGAATCCATTTGTCGAGGACAGCCGTTCTTCCAATTTGTTTCCTCTAATACCGATAGGTAAGTTCTAAGAGAGTTGAGATTAAAAATAAAAATTCCAACATTATCTTCTCCAAAAGATGGTATGCAATCTCCTGAACTATGAAAGAGAAGCTTTTCAACATTTCCATCTAAATCTCTTTTGATGGATGCATATGGATGGTTTAAAGTAGTGGTTGGCATAGTAAGTCCTTGATTTTGATGAAGTGCATAATGTAAACTTATAGACTTTTTAATAGTGACACTCCTGTAGAGCATATCACACCATAAAATAATAACTGTCCCATAATTTGCATCTATATCCCTGACTGCAACCTGAACAGCACTAGCATGTCCGAGTGGATTATCATCAATAAGTAACTTGAAATTATCTAAACAACTTTGGACAATGTAATTCTCCACACTAGCGTAATTTTCACTTCTAACTACTAACCTGATCGGATGATGGCTTAATTCTCTAACTTGCGAAGCTGTTCTTGATAATAATGTTTCATTATCTTCTAGGGGAAATAGAAGCTTTGGTAGTTGAAATCCACTAGCTTTCATCCTAAGAGATTTACCAGCTGCTAAGATAGAAAAATAAATATTTTCAGTATTTATTGATGATTCACTAATATCGATTAAAGATGACCTATCAGTTATTTGATAGAAAGATTTTGATAGAGCAGGAGATATATTATTATCATTAGACAACATGGTATTGTATTCCTATACTTCTACAAATATTTATTCAGACACTTATTGAAATCTAATAGGATTTCAGAAAATGAATTATTAAAGTAGCTATCATAAATACAAAGCTTATTTTGAGATGTGATTTTTGTACTAAAGTCAGCACCCCATATGTCTAAGGAACACTTCATATTATTTAACATCCTCAAGCCTTCTATTTTGATTTCTCTACACAAATCTAATACTAGAAGCTGTTCTTGACTCGGTTCATACTGAAAAGGTATATGGTGTAGCAAGTTTTGTAATTGAATTCTCTGGGGCATTGGAAGTAAACTAAGTATTTGTTGGTCAGAAACCTTGATACGAAGAGACCTAGATAGCCATTGAAAATAAGAAGTAGAACCTAAATATCCAACATAAGCATTTGCAATAATTTTTTGAGGTAACTTATGGTAAATACAGAAAGCATTTAAGAAAACATCATCAGCAATAATATTATTAGGAATGATTGGATAATTTTTTGTTCTCATACCTAACAATCTTCCAACTGGTAAAGAGTATCCTGTAAGTTGTCTCTTCAGAGTTACAATCTTAGAAAATAAATTTTTTGTCTGATTTGTTAAACAAGTAAGCTCAATTAAAGATGGATTACCCCCAACCAAGGCATAATTACCTTTTACTAGCTCTAATAAGAGTCTTGAAATTGTCCTCGGATATAAAATCACATCATCATCCATGAAAAAAATGTAGTTCATATTGTTACCGATTGCATACTGATGTCCATAATTCATGGCTAGAACTTTACTTTTACTTTTTGCATGAATAGCTGCTATATGTATTAGATTTTTAATATACCTATGTCGTGATAAAAACTTCATTAACTGTTTTTTAAAGTTGGAGCTAATTTCTCCATTTATCACTACTAATATATGAATTAAGAATTCGCTTAAAAATGTATTAATTTTATCATCACAAATATTTTTAACTACTCTGCTTAGATGCTCTAACACATAAAAATCACTGTCACATGTTGGAATAACTATTATAAGACTCTTGTTTTCACTATCTTGAGTATTAGTAGAAGCATAACTCATAAACTGGTATTCCCACGGATTAATGTCTGAAATTGGATCATGTACTATGATTTTTCGAGGTTGTATCCATTTGAAATCAAAATAGTCTACAGTCACTGATGTTCCTAGTCTCTCAAGAATATAATTCATACAATCTCCGTTTTGAGTACATGGAATGGATTCAATTTATTGAATATATCTAGCTCGTAATTTATTGCGTAAATTGAGAGGGATCGCATTTCAGATGCAGAGAGTTAGAAGTGCGATCGCTTTTAGATACATAAAAAAACTATCGTTTTGGCAGCTAACAGCAAGTCAAATAAGCGTAGCTTTCTTGCAAAATTTCAACAGAATTTAGTATCTCAAAATGTCTCATTGCTATTACGCAAATAGCCATTCGCAAGTAGCGTACCTCCACTTTCTTAATCTGCAAACCTGTGTTCGCATTACTGCCCAATCTGAGAACATTGTTGAGCTACTAAAATGCTCGTTGGAGAATAGGGCGGAGCTACAGCGTAACCAATCCCAGAGGCTGCATCAGAAAGCTCCTCTGCAAATGAGTAAGCCATACGTGCAGAGCGACAGTATTGATATGGCTGACTTAAAGCAAATGCATCAATCTGTCCTATATAACCTTGCACTACTGAGTACTGGACTGAAGCAAAGGGGCTGTCCTGTTTCAAAGCCTCCAGATAGTCTTGTCCCGCTTGACGCATACCCTGAAAACTAGAGGTTAAGTCAACTACTACCTGTGCATTACTCGGCTTGGGATAGATACACAGAATAGTCATAGCAGTTGCTAAATTTACAAGTATTGGTAAAAAACGACGTGATGACATTTTTATTTTCCTTGAGGTTGTAAAATCTCGGTTGTGGCAGCTTGATTAACTGTTTATCTGCGATAAATTTAGTTACAAGTTGGTTATAAGCTTGATTCAACAGAGCAACTTGGGTTGTTGGTTCTCTGTTACTGCTATATCTGGATGAGACTTGGCGAAGTATGCAGTTGACGTAGAGAAAAATATAGACGAATGCTGAAAAGCTCTAAAAATCCTGTATTGCTCTTAGATGAGCATCTATTTCTCTTCTTCAGAAATAGATGTAAAGAAAGCTATCACTATACCAAAGCAAAAACGATTTTGAATTTATAAAAGTTTTGTTATGGCAGTTTGATTAACTCTTTGTGTTTTTTGTTGCATTAATAAAAGCGATCGCATTTCGCGGATTTCTCACAAAATCTGAAAAAATGGGATCAAAAACTGCGACAATGTA
>NZ_JAVRBM010000178.1:0-3939 GCF_034531255.1 Nostoc sp. ChiQUE01b
GTTTGTAAATGTCTTGATTGCAGGTTTGAGCGATTAGTATTGCAGGTCGCTACAGGTACAGTATAGCCCGGTTGTGGATTCAGTGACATCGAACGATACCTCATGCGATCGCTTTTTAGATCCTAAATAACTCTTGATGGAGCCAACTTATTTGTTAAGCAATATTTCGCCAGCAGTATCAAAAGTTGCCAAGAACCACTTTATCCTTTAAGTGACAAGATAAGTTGCACAAATACTTTTTCTAGCGCACAGACATAAAAAAACTTTGCCTAAAACAGAGCTTGGAGTACATAAAAGTATTTGTTTCAAAGTATTATTGCTCCGTCTCAAAACTAAAAAACATTGCCTAAAAGGAGACAAACTAGGCAATGTTATCATTTGTATTTATTATCAAAACCGGTGGAAAAATCGGTCATTTTTACAAAACTTTACAAGGCTGCACTTGGTGACAGGAACCTTCTATTTTCGCCAAGTCGGAGGGAACACCACGAAGCAAGCAGCACTCCATCCGACTTTCAATTTACTAGTCAATGGGCTGGTCTTGAATCCAGGGCAAGGCAGCATTAATTGCACTCAAACCAGCAGCGTGCAATACAGCATTGGCAGTAGCCTGGCTATAGCCCCAAGAAGTTGGCTCAGTCGATTCAGCGTCCCAATAATACGGGAAAATCCCGCCAGATTGTTGGTTTCTCCACACCGCTATGGCATTCAGCTTGATATAAGAATCATACGCACTGCTTGGAAATGCGTTATGGATATTATCGTTCACGTAGGCAAGATTACGCATGAATGTACCCTTTCCACAGGCATAATCAAGCTGGTACTCGCTGTATGGCGCTAAATCCTCATGCAGCACACCACTTGCAGTCTTTTTATTTGTTTGAACGGCGTTGATGATGCTTTTGGCTTGAGCTTGGTCAAAAACACCTGGCATACCTTGGCTGTTAAAGTAACAGGAGATGGCAAATAGACCCTGATCGCCAAGCCATGTCCAGGTCGGATAATCCGTATTGGGTAATCCCAAGAAACGCTCATACACCAGACCCGAACTATCAAAGAGAATGCTCTGAGTCTTGGCCTCTAGAAAAAAATTATTAGCATTGGCATTTGGATCAAGATAGTGTTGACCAAACGTGTTCCCAAGTATCGTACTCAAGCGCCAATAACACTCGTTCGTAACACAGTTTCGCCCAGCTAACGGCGCAGCATCCAACGTATTTGGTATGCCACCAGTTATAGTGTAATTCTTACCATCCTTCTGCCAATAGATTGGGCTATTGTCCCAACAAGCGTTCAGCGCCTCCCAGCAGTTTTTGGCATTGAGAGCGAACTTCTCTTTCATAGATGGATCATAACCAAGTTTGTCCGAGGCAAAATACGCGTAGATAAAAGCAGTTCCCCACCATCCGTAGTCATCCACCCAGAAACCGTATTCCTGGCGCCAATTCCTTGGATTAGCGGTGTCTTTTATAAATCCGTCAAAATAAGCCAGCGCCTCTTTACCTATGCCATATGTATCTTGCAACCCAGTTTTAAGCATACTTTTAACAGCAGTGTGGAAGAAGTTGCCAGCCATCCAAAAGCAGCCACCGCCGCTACAGTTTGTGAATGTATTTCCGTGATTCCATAGATAGACCAATGTGTCCAATCCCTGAACCGTTGCTTCTTTAAACGTAGCCATATTCTTCTCCTATCAATTAGCGAAATAGACCAGCTATGGCGAGAAAAAATAAGTGAATTACAGAATACCAACTCTTCATTCCAAAAGACGAAGCAGTGAAAAGGCATAATCGCAAGTTTCCAAGAATGAGCCAGATTCAATTACATTATTTATGATTGATTATGAACCTAATCGTTGCTTCAGTAGGTTTAGTTCTAGCTACTATCATTGTTTTATCTCACCAAATGTAGAAGTGCTAAATTCATAAAACATGACCCAAAAGTTATAATCCAAAAGTTGTAAATAAGAAACTTGTATTAAAATAGTCTAAGTAGACAAAAGAAACTGTTGAGCCAATGCCGAGCCACTCGTAAGAGGTTAGAGTGATTGTACATTTGTCAAGAGGGTGCAGGAAAAGGAGACAAATCTAGCTTGGAGACTGGCTTTCGCAGATATTTAACCACGCCTAAGTCTTGATTCTCTGGGGCAGCGAAGTACTTAATCGGGTCATCCGCTTTACCTTTGTCATATGCGACACTAAAATGGTACAAACCGCGAAATATCATCTCCAAAGAAATGCGGTCAAATGGCAGAGATAATTCGTCTGCAACAGCATCTCCTAAGTCAATCAAAACAGCATAAAATAACCAAGTAGCCCAGATTTGTAGCTTGATACCATTAATAGAACCAGTCCACAAATAAGATAGCCCCAGTAAGCGTTTTACTGCGTAGAAAGCTTCTTCAACTCTCCATCTTCGACAATATAAATCTGCAACGACATAGGGAGGTAATATTTTGGGGTCAAGGACAGAAGTAATGTAATAATAGCTAGTTTTACCAATTTTAATTTCGATTAAACGTAAAGTGAGAATTGGTGCGCCACGACGAACAGTTCCAAGTTGAATCAATCGATCTTTAACCGAATGGTCATAGCTAAAAATCTTTAAGTATTTAATAGATGCTTTGGCTTTTAAGCGAGTAATAAAATTAACTTCTTGGTCAATAAGTTGTTGTAAAAATTGGAAATGATAAAAACCTCTATCAAGTAAAATTAGAGTTTTAGGAGATAGTAAATTTAGTAATCCAGTTTCAAAATTGGTGTCTGATGCTGCGGGATTAGTGTTAAACCAAACCTCGACGGGTAAACGAGTTACCAAATCAATAACTGTACAAATTTTTCCGGCTAACGGTCCTGTTTTTAAGTCTTCCAGGCTTTTGAGCTTGCGAAATAATGCTTCTAATGTGGAGCCATCAGCTATCCAAATATGTTCAAAATTCGCCCGTGCAAACTTAACGCTGTCTGGCAGTGTTCGCCTAAGTCGTTGCTGCCAATTTAATTGTAACTGAGGGAGTAAATCTTTAAAGATCCGCTCAAATAATTCAGCAGGGAAAACTAAAAATCTTTCGTAAGGATTCAGGTGGCAGAGTATTGACAAAGGGGACACTTGAGGGGGAATATCGCAAATATGAACCAAAACCTGCCTCAAGAATTAGATAGAGAAAGCTTGAACCAGTTACCGAAAGAAGAACTGGTGGAGATAATTATTGAGCAGAGCAAGGTAATACGTGAGTTACAGAAAATCATTTACGAACTACAGCAAGAAGTAGAACGTTTAAAAGTCAGCAGGGATTTAGATAGTTCTAATTCATCGAAACCTCCGGCTGGGGACATCCTGAAAAAAAGCGAAACCAAAAAATCACCGTCTCCAGAAGAATCAAATCAGCCGAAAAAGAGACCAGGCGGGCAACCAGGGCATCAGGGCAAAACCCGTAAGGGATTTGGCAGAGTAGATCGTTATGAAATCTTGCGTCCAGAGGATTGTGTTTACTGTGGTCAAAAAGCATTTGCGTCTGTGGCAGTGAAAGTAGAAAAACAGGCTGTAGCGCAATTAGTATTATTCCAGGACAAGATTTAGGAATCTCTTTACAAGCATTTTTAGGATGGGTAAACAATTATGCACACATGCCCTATGAAAAACAGCAAGAAATGTTGTGGAAAGTGGGACAAATTGAAATTGGGTTAGGAACGTTAGTCGCAACTAATGAACGAATTACTCAAGCAATTGAACCGAGCATTATTGAGTTAAGTAATTGGGTAAAACAGACACAACCTAACATCCATGTGGATGAAACGCCTTGGTCAGTTAAAGGAGTGAAAGAATGGTTATGGGTAGTTGCCAATTCTGATTTCTGCCTGTTTACTGCTGCTGATACTCGTTCCAGAGCCAGGGCGAACGCATCTAAATATAGTACATATATACTTAAAGAAGTTTAATCGC
>NZ_JAVRBM010000179.1:0-3909 GCF_034531255.1 Nostoc sp. ChiQUE01b
AGTTCATAGTCCGTGAGAATTTCTTTTAATACTTCATAGTCTGAAGAGTTTTTTTTACTTGTTCAATTAAACTGGATGGTAACAGCTCTCGAAGCAAGGGCAACCAATAATTAAATGTATCATTTGCTGTGGATTCACTCACACCAAACTGGATGCCCAAAAGCTGAAAGGTTGTCATATGCCTCAGATAGACCAATGTTAAAATTATTTGTTCGGGGAATAGATAGTTTTGGTTTACGACCTCCACCACCAGCAATTATTCTAATTTTCTTGGATTCTAACAAAGCTTGTTTTTCCTGGTGTAATGTTTCCGCATTTTGGATTAACTGTTCTAACTGTTCATACTCCAAACCAATTAACCGCTTTGTTTCTTTAGGATTTTCCTCAATGTGATTCAGTATGTTGCTCATATTTTTGTGTCAAAAACTTATCCTCATCTTCTTTTACCACATAATATTACTATTTTGGAGATATCTAATGCAACTGAGCCAAAATTAAATGCAACTAACCTGCAATCATCGGTTTGAGCCAGGATTATCTGCAACTATAAAAGTCAAAAAAACGGAGGTTTTCTTAACTGCTTTACTCATAAAGCTTAGAGAACATTAACCCGTTGGTTTTCCAGTAAAAAAACTCGGTAAAGAATTCAAAGTTAATTTATCAAATTCTGACATGAGTTTTTTGACCAGCCCTTGTCAAGGAGTGAAGACTCAACCGTAGTAAACTTTTGAGCTTATTTGCAAATAATCCTGGTCGAAACGGATGATTGCAGGCTGGTTGCAAATAATCCTGGCTCAGTTGCAGTTAATCCTGGCTGAAGCGTAATTAGAGTTGCAAATAATCCTGGCTGAAAACAACGATGATTGCAGGTCGAGGCATTTATAATTGCAGGCTCTTACAATTATCCTTCTAACAAGGCAAAAGGAAAGGAATGGACATGACGGAACAGAACAGGGAATCCAATACGGCGGGATCGAACTCAAAAGGCTGGGTGCTGGTGACGGGCTCGACGAGCGGGATCGGATGCCAGACGGCAACTGCCCTTGCGCGCACAGGCTACTCGGTGATCGTCCACGGTCGTGATGCCCATCGCGCGGCAGAAGTGGTCGATGAAATACGACGGCTGGGTGGGCGAGCGGAGCACCTGCTTGCCGACCTCGCCGACCCAACCGCCGGGTGGGATCTGGCTGCCCGCAGCCTGGAGGTGGCGGACGGCATCATCGATGTCCTCATTAACAATGCAGGCGGGGGAGCTCCCTCGCCGACGGACGAAGTGACGAACGACCAATTCGACTGGTCTTTCAACGTCCACGTGCGAGCACTGATCGCCCTGGTCGCCACCCTCGTTCCGCCGATGGCCGAGCGGGGCCACAGTGTCGTGATCAATGTCAGCGGCATCGCTTCGGTTATGGCCTCTGCTGGATACAGCCTCTTCCAGTCCTCGAAGACCGCTCTGGCGAAAAGACTGTTCTTGGTTGAGGGCATTCAGGGCAATCCGCCGCAGGAGGTCCAGATTCTGTGGGCATGGCGTGAGCGAACCCGGCAGGCATCTTCGGCAAAGGTGACATCTAACGTCCAGCAGACGGTTTTCAATCCCCCAATGCTATCGATAAATGCGGTAAATCTGTATTAACTCAACAGGAGCAATTTCATGATGCAATCTTTCTGGCTTTTTGGGTCTTGCCTCACCATCCTTGCCGATCACACCATGACCGGAGGACAGTACGATCTCATCGAAGGTTACTTTCCACCTGGCACACAGACTCCTCTTCATCGCCACACTCGCTATTGGGAGCAGCTATACGTGCTGGAAGGAGAGTTCACGATCTGGGCAGGTGAGCAAAAGGTCGTGCTAACTACAGGTGAAAGCTTCCTGATTCCGGTTGGCACACCCCACGTTGTTGCTGCGATCGGAGATCAACCCGCTTGTGGATTGGTGATTGCTGCGCCCAGTGCTTTTGCTCGGTTGATTGCCGCAACGGGGACGCAGGATAAGGCAGAAACACCAAACATGGTGCTGTTTGATCGCATTTCTGCCGAGATCGGCGACGAGATTTTGGGGCCGCCCGGAACCTTGCCCTTTGCTGCTACAAAAATGTAGTAAATCCATTGCAGACACTAAAGGAGAAACCTTCAATAGACCTCTTGCAAAAGTCGATCAGGCAAATTCGGTTTGGGGGAGATGAAGCTCGTAATTGTAGAGAGTAGCAATCAGATTAAACCTCAAACTAAATCTTTTAAGGGCGATTTCTATAAGTAAGGGACAAAATTTTAAATATCTTCAGTTTCCGATGTACATGCTCACCTAAAACTCTGATTTTAGCTAATTCTTGATTACTCTTTTTATCTTCAGAAGTTAACTTACTTCCTCTGGGTTTTTTCTTGGGAATCCGACTATTGCAATGTAAACTCCGCTTTCAAATCGAGTTTAACTTCCGTGATGCCAAGCAATTTTGGGGATTGGAAGACTTTATGAACCTCAATCAAACTGCGGTGACTAATGCTGCGAATCTAGCATTCTTTATGGTCAACTTATCCCATCATCTTCTATCTGATTTTCGTCTCCTTAATCCTGACTCCGGCATTATTGATCTTAAAGCTCACTATCGTGGTTTTCGATATGTCCGTGAAATCTTAAAAATGCTTCCGGAAATGCCTGAGCCTATTTTATTAACTCAGATTTTTGCCAAGCTTACTTCTTTAGGTCGTATTCATCCCGTTTCTACAGGCGTTGAACCCTCGTAAATTGGCAGAGGTATTGATCTATATAAAGTGTATTGAGTTCCGATGCTTGACTTCTTTCAGATTCTTACGACACTTTATTAGATTCTTATGAACTTAGCGAACCTGCCTTGGAGTCATTCCAGTGATTCGCTTAAACTGTTGGGTCAGATGGCTTTGACTAGAGAAACCGACTTGTAAAGCGATATCTGCGATCGCTAAATCTGTTTTCTTCAGCATCAATTTCGCCTGTTTCACTCGCTGTTGAATCACATACTGATGTGGTGAAATTCCCATTGCTTGTTTGAACAAACTGGCAAAGTAAGTTGGGCTAATATTGATGACGCTTGCCAGCTCAGCCAGTGACAAATCTCGATTCAGGTAAGTGTGAATATAATCGATCGCTTGCTGCAACTGGGCGTGAGTTAAACTTCTGTTTTCAGGTGTGATGATGTGTGCCGACTTAGCATAATGTCGCAACAGATGAACGACTAACACATTCGTCAGTGATTCGACATACAATCGCCCGATCATGCCACCCGATCGCACCTCAGTTAAAAGCAGCATGGCAATATGCTGAAGATTTAAGTCCTGTTGACCCAGATGGTTCATGAGGTTGAGCCGCGCTGTATCGATTTCAGACGCTTGGGCAACTTGCCTGACCAGATTCGGCTGTAAGTGAATATTGAGGTCTGTTTGTGGCTTACTTCCTAGACAACGCCAGTAGATTGGCTCTCCAGCCGGAACCAAGAGACTATCCCCTTTTCGGAAGATTGATTCATGCCAGCGATCGTCAGATTTCTGGCTCAGAGAAATAGGATGCCCCAGAGGTAAGATCAGCCAATGATCGGATAAAGCAGGAACTTCTTTTTCGCCCTGAATTAGAGAAAAGTGATGCTGCTCAACCAAGATGCCATTCCAGCCCATCTGCCGACTCGACGACACTATAGTTCTATTCAACCTTTGGCTGAGTTCGAGCGATCTAAGAAGATTGCTTGTCATAGGACTTGCCTTCACCTACTCATTTACAGCTTGAAAAATAAACGCTTTCTTATCTTCTTAGCCTCTAACATGAGTTCATCTTAGACTTAATCCTCTGCTGCATGAATACACAGACTTTGCAGATGATTGCCTAACGGGACTTAAACAAAACAAAAGGCGAAAATAGATTATAATGCTTTACCAGCA
>NZ_JAVRBM010000018.1:0-81879 GCF_034531255.1 Nostoc sp. ChiQUE01b
TGTTTCCCAAATCACCCTCTCTAGTGCCTAATTTTTAAACACCTACCCTTGAAAGAACCCCTCCCCACCTGCGGGGAACTCGGGGTCCCCTCTGGGGATTAGGGGCAGGGGGAATTTGACGTAACTCAAAGGTGGGGTGGGGTTCTTTTTTTGATTTATGCAAGAAGTCTATTGAAGTTGTGCCTTCACATTACTTATTTTGGTGCAATTCAGTCATAACCTCACCCCGTATTTGAAGACAGCAAATACGGGGTGAGGTTTAAAAATCTACTTCATGCAAATGAGAACCGTTAGATTTTTTGGAAATCCCTAATCTTTGATGTCTTGAGCAATCCGAAAACCAGCGTGCTGATAAAAATTGGGACGGAACCAGTTGCGATAATATTTTAAAGCTTCTGTACCATTAGTTATCCAACATCCTCCTAACATCATTTGATGTTTATCATCAAAAAAGATGGCAGAATTATCTTCATAAAGAAAATGAGGTTGATATCCTGAAAAAGGGTTTAAGTTATTACTCAACCATTCCCAAACGTTACCCCGCAAATCGTACAATCCCGAAGAACTTTTGGCTGTTTCTAACATTCCAACGGGACTAGGGGAACCAAATTTTAAATTGAGATTATAATTTTCGACATCATCTAATAAACTATTACTATAAGTTGCTAAATGGTATTCTGATTCACTCATTAAGCGAGTATCTTTCCCTTGCCAACGACAATAAGCCATTGCTTCATAATGATTGACTTCTACAGGCCAATCTAGAGGTAAGTCAATTTCGTCAAACATGGCTCGATATTTATAGCTACCATTTTCATGTAACCAAAATTTAGGAAATTGAATATTGTATCGAGTTTTCCAATTCCAAGATTCTTCATCCCAATATTCTTGATTTTCGTAGCCACCAACCTTAACAAAATAAATAAAATCGGCATTGGTAATCAGATATTTACTGGCGAAAAAGGGTGCAACTTCAACAGTGCGATCGCCATAGTCAATATCCCATCCATAAGTTGAATCATCTAAGGCTTTACCGAGTTTTACTACCCCACCAGCAACTTCTATCATTTCGTTCTCAGAAGTGTAACCATTAAAAGGGGCATATTGCCAATTTTGAGGACGTTTCACTCTCTCAATTGGTAGTTGGCGAATTAACATCGAAGAAGTTTCAATGTGAATACGTTGGTGTTCAATCCCCATTATTAAAGCCCAAAGGGGATGATTGGGATGAATTGGCAGAGTAATTGGGGTTGTTTTAATTAGCTGGAAAATTACAGAATATGCTTGTTCTCGATACTTCCAAGTTTGTGCAACTTGCGGCCATTCCAGATGAGCGATCGCTGCATTCAACTCCTCTGGCTTTTCTGGATCAACTCCAATTTCAAACAATATTTCATACTCTGGATTGAGGCGTTTTTCTAATAATCCCACCTGAATTAATTTATTAATGTAGAAAATAGCTGAATGTCCCAGATAAAAAATTAGAGGATTTCTCAAAGGGTCAGGATTGAGATAAAATGTCTCTTCCCCAACTAGACTTTTCAATAACATATCTTCCAGGTGCCAAGCATTCTCAAAGTAATCGAGGATAACTTGGTTATTACAACTATTAAGTTTTGGAGGTTTAGCAGATTGCAGACTATTCATGGTTAAATTGCTATTAGAGAACAATTAAACAAATTAATTATCTAGAAATCCGATTTGATTCCTGAATTTATTTGCATAGGTAGGGAACACGCAATAAAAAATAGATATGTACTGAGTTTTAGGAAAAACCAAATATGAGTCCTATAGAATGTGTTAAACACAATAGTAGGACTTACGCACGAGTTATGGAATAACGAACCACAGAGGACACGGAGAAATCAGAGTTTGAGAGATATTTTGCGTAAGTGCTAAATAGTATTGAAGGAGGTATCAAATAAGATTCTTAAATATGACAGATTTATTATTTAATAGCAATACTTCTTGTTCAATAATTAGTTTTTCAAATAGCACTAAAATTTTATCAATTTAATGTAGTATTATTAGATACTTAAATAATTTAATCAAACAGAATAGAGGCGTCAGTCGCCATAATTCAGAATTGAATTTTGTGTGACTGGCGGATGAATAACTGGGTTTAAGACCCCCGCTAAATCTTCTCTTTCAGAGACGCTGCGCGTAGCTTGCTTCCCCGCAGGGGTACGATTTAGCGGTCTACAATCAGTGGCGGGTCTGAATCCCCCACTGATAGCGTTCGCCTTTGGCATCTCGTAGAGAAGCGTTAGCGAGTCCGCGATAGCGCAGCGTTAGCAAGTACTCGAGCGTCATTGCGAATTGCGAATTGGTTTTATTTGTCTTAACTGATTTAGAATTAAGTTAAAAATAATTGTAGGTTGAGTAGCGATCGCAAGACTAAAAATACTTGTTTTCTGGTTTCAATAGAGAACTAAACTCTATTGAATTGTGAGTTTTTCCAGCTCTCAATCGATGTATTGGAACTGTATTTCTCCACCTTTGATAGTTATTAACGCAATATCGTTAACCCAATACGGTTGACAAACTGGTTGATCAAGTATAGTTACTAGTTGATGTAAGTGGCTACAGCATCAAATCCTGATCGCGCACTGCTTTTCTACGACATACTACGGATAGCTTTCTTCTGTGTAGGTGGGTAAAGTAATAATTATTTGATTTGGTTCGCAGTTATTGATAATTAAAGCTATGTTTTGTGTTTGCAATTGCTTTTTAATTTGGGGGATAATTCGTTTTAGTTGAGGTGCGTTGTTAACTTCGGGAATTTCTGGATTTTCGGTAAAAGCTGTGAGATAAATTTGGTTACAAATTTCTTGGCATATTGCGCTTGTATCGGTTTCATCTTGCGATTTTAAGTTGATGACAAGCGGCTGAAGGCGCGTGTCGCCCCTTCAGGTTTTATACCCGTGATATTCAGACTTTTTTACAGCGCGATTCTGATTTCAAAATCCGGGAATACTACGAACACACTAACGAGGAGTAATCAAATGTCTAAATCGACCCTGAACACGCTTTGTACAATTGTTGGCTTAATTGCTGGTGGTTTATCGTTGTTAGGCAGCGCCGGGGTGATTAACCATACTCTTGCTGGCACTATCGGCGTATCACTACAGCCATCCTTGGTTATTTAATACAACAGCCTGAGAAGAGTGAACAACAAGTACAGCCTAAATAATTACCCTTGGATTCGGCAGTCACCGTCTGCTGAATTAACTCTTGCGGAGATTTTGCATAATGGTGACAGCTAAATGAAAGCGTCAAAATAGAAGACACAGGCTTTCGACAAAAAGCCTTGCCTTGATTAACGGAGTTCTTATCAGTGGTATTACAAGTACAGACAAGCACCTACGAAGCTAAAACCCAAGAAATTGCTAAACAACTTCTAGCAACAACGCAGGAAAATCGTTCGTTTTTTTCTTCCCTGCGGGATCAAATGCGTTGGGATGATAAATTACTAGCTTGGGCAATGAGTAATCCTGGCTTGCGGGTACAACTATTTCGCTTTATAGATACGCTACCTGCTTTGCACAGTAAATCAGAAATTGCCTCACATTTACAAGAATATCTCGGCGATGAATCTGTAGAATTACCGGCAGCTTTGAAGGGAATGCTAAACTTTGCTAATCCCGACTCAATGCCAGGACAAGTTGCTGCTACTACTGTTGGGACAGCGGTTGAGACGCTTGCCCATAAATATATTTCTGGGGAAAATATTAAACAAGTCATCAAAACAGTTGAACGACTGCGAAAAGAAAAAATGGCTTTCACTATCGATTTACTGGGTGAAGCGGTGATTACCGAAGCCGAAGCGCAGTCTTATCTAGAACGCTATCTAGAATTAATGCAACAATTGGTAGAAGCATCAAAGAATTGGGCAGCTATCCCGGCGATTGATGAGGCTGATGGCGAAGCAATCCCAAAAGTTCAGGTTTCTGTGAAGTTAACGGCATTTTATTCGCAATTTGATCCTTTAGATGCTAAAGGTAGTGAGGATAAAGTTAGCGATCGCATTCGGATTCTCTTACGTCGTGCTAAAGAATTAGGTGCAGCTGTGCATTTTGATATGGAACAGTATGCCTATAAGGATATAACTCTCAGCATTTTGAAAAAACTCTTACTAGAAGAAGAGTTTCGGCAACGCACAGATATTGGCATGACAATTCAAGCATATCTGCGTGATAGCGAACAAGATACTGAAGACGTAATTTCTTGGTTAAAAAAACGTGGTTATCCCTTAACAATCCGTTTGGTGAAAGGTGCATATTGGGATCAAGAAACGATTAAAGCAGCCCAAAAGCATTGGCCACAGCCAGTTTACAACGACAAAGCCGCAACAGATGCTAACTTTGAAACCATCACTCAGTTGTTGCTAGAAAATCATCAATATGTCTATTCTGCCATTGGTAGCCATAATGTGCGATCGCACGCTCGCGCCATTGCCATAGCTGAAAGTTTAAATGTCCCTCGCCGTCGCTTTGAATTGCAAGTCCTCTACGGTATGGGTGATAAAGTTGCCAAGGCGTTAGTTGACAAAGGTTATCGGGTGAGAGTTTACTGTCCCTATGGTGAATTATTACCTGGAATGGCATATTTAATTCGCCGATTGTTAGAAAATACCGCTAATAGTTCTTTTTTACGCCAAAATCTCGAAAATCGACCAATTGAAGAATTATTAGCGCCGCCGATTATCAAAGATGAAAAGAACTCTTTAACTCCTAACTCCTCACTCCTAACTCCTAACTCTCATTTCTCTGGTGCTGCTGATACCGATTACGCTGAAGAAGAGGTGAGAATGAAGGCTGCACAAGCTTTCCAAAGCGTTCGCCAACAACTTGGTAAAACTTATTTACCGCTAATTAATGGGGAGTATGTTAATCCGCCGGAATTTGTTGATTCTCTCAATCCTTCTAAGTTCAGTGAGGTAATTGGTAAAGTTGGGTTGATTAGCGTTGAACAAGCAGAACAGGCGATGCAAGCTGCCAAAGCAGCGTTTCCTGGGTGGAAGAAAACACCAGCTAAACAACGTGCTGATATTTTGCGGAAAGCGGGTGATTTGCTGGAAGAACGCCGCGCTGAACTTTCAGCTTGGATAGTTTTGGAAGTTGGGAAACCAGTTAAAGAAGCTGATGGAGAGGTTTCGGAAGCGATAGACTTTTGTCGTTACTACGCTGATGAGATAGAACGGTTAGACAAAGGTGTGAATTACGACATACCTGGTGAAACTAATCATTATATTTACCAGCCACGGGGAATTGCTGTGGTAATTTCTCCTTGGAATTTCCCGCTAGCGATCGCTTGTGGAATGACTGTTGCAGCTTTGGTTTCCGGCAATTGCACTCTCCTAAAACCTGCGGAAACATCTTCTGTAATTGCCGCAAAACTCACAGAAATCTTAGTAGACGCTGGTTTTCCCAAAGGTGTATTTCAATACGTACCGGGTAAAGGTTCACAAGTTGGCGCTTATTTGGTAAATCATCCAGATACTCATGTAATTGCTTTTACAGGTTCTCAGGAAGTAGGTTGTAGAATTTACGCAGAGGCAGCAACGCTGAAACCCGGACAGAAACACATGAAACGGGTGATTGCGGAAATGGGTGGTAAGAATGCCATTATTATCGATGAAAGTGCTGATTTAGACCAAGCTGTTGTGGGAGTAGTACAGTCGGCATTTGGTTACAGCGGCCAAAAATGTTCTGCCGCTTCCAGGGTGATTGTGCTGCAACCGATTTATGATACCTTTGTGGAACGGTTGGTAGAAGCGACAAAATCCTTGAACATTGGGGAAGCAGAGTTACCGAGTACACAAGTTGGGCCGGTAATTGATGCTAATGCCCGCGATCGCATCTGCGAGTATATTGAGAAGGGTAAGGCAGAAGCAGAAGTGGCGTTGGAATTACCAGCACCCGAACAAGGATATTTTATCGGGCCAGTTATTTTTAGTGAAGTTTCGCCAAATGCGGTAATTTCCCAGGAAGAAATTTTTGGCCCTGTGCTGGCGGTAATTCGGGTGAAAGATTTCCACGAAGCCTTAGCAGTCGCTAACGGTACAAATTACGCCTTGACTGGCGGACTTTATTCTAGAACGCCTTCGCACATTCAACAGGCAGAGACAGAATTTGAAGTCGGAAACTTGTACATCAACCGCAATATTACCGGAGCGATCGTTGGACGGCAACCCTTTGGTGGATTCAAACTTTCTGGAGTAGGTTCTAAAGCAGGTGGCCCTGATTACTTACTGCAATTTTTAGAACCACGCGCGGTGACAGAAAATATTCAGCGTCAAGGTTTTGCACCAATTGAAGGAGCAGATTAAACTAACGTGAATCAATTTTGGATTTTGAATGCAAGGATTTATTCTCGCGTTTGAATTCGGGAGCCACTGCGTTGGACGGGTTTCCCGGCTTGTCCCTTGCGCGTCTCCCCTTCTCCCAAAGGGAGAGGCTAGCGCCAAGGGAGAAGCAAGTGGCGTGGGCTTCAAACCAGTTTAGATTTTATATTTTGAATCTTCAATCCAAAATATAAAATCTAAAATCTAAAATTCGGTGAATTTTACGGCTCATATAGTGTCCGTCTAATTAGCCAAATCAAAAGCCTCTCCCTGATTTTACAGCTATTTTCAGGTAAATAGCTGTAAGCTAAAAAACATCTAATTTGCATAATCAAATTAAATATAACTCTTGTGGGGTGGGCATCCTGCCATCAGCTTATGCAATTTAAATGTGGAACAGCTTACTACGTAAAACCCACCTTCTTGGACTCACAGAGGGACAGATTTACACTTTTGGTCAAAGTAGGGAGAGGTTCATCAAACTCACGTTAAACTACAATTAAGTAGTAACCCCAAAGAGAGTTTAATGAGTAATTTAGTTATAAAATTTGCTGAATTACCTGAAGATTTTCCGGCAATTCAAGCAATTAGAAAATTAGTTTTTCAAGAAGAACAAGGGGTAGATCCTGCTTTAGAATTTGATGGCAAAGATGAAATATCCGATCATCTAATTGCTTATTTAAATCTAGAAGCTGTGGGTACAGCCAGAATCAGATATTTAGATGATAAAACTGCCAAAATAGAAAGGTTAGCTGTTTTATTGACAGTTAGAGGGCAGGGTATTGGTAAGAAAATTATGGAAAATGCTCTACAGGTGATAGCTAACCAAAATATTCCAGAAGTCGTGATTCATGCTCAAGAATATGTGAAAGATTTATACAAAAAACTCAATTTTGTAGAAGAAGGAGAAATATTTGAAGAAGCTAGTATTCCCCATGTGAAAATGAGAAAAACATTTACACAGTCAAAGTAAAAATATATAGTAAATTTTTTCAGGAATTGTTCGTACAAAAAGGCATTTTTATGAGCAATTAACTAAAATATTTAATCAGGATTGACTCTAGCTGGACTATGCGAATTGGCTTGACAAGATAATCATTCACACTACCTGGCAGTGTGGCAATTTCCTCCTCTAAAGGTTCGCTTAAGGTCATCATTACAATCGGTAAATGTTCCCGATAAGGCTCTTTTCTAAGAATATCCAGCAAATTCCAGATATGAATATCCTTTACTAACTGAAAATCAAAAAAAACTAAATCTGGTTGGAAGCTTTGTACCTGTTTCAAAAAGTCGTTACCATTATCTATCCACTTGACTTGGTAGCCAATTGTGTGGAGATAATCTTGCAACACTGTTGCTGTGTTTTCATCTTCTTCTACAAGCAAAATAGTTTTATTTGTGGGGATGACTGGAGAATATGACAACAAGGAGGACGAGGTAAAATTTGCTTCCTCTTCTGTCTCATCTATCTCATTTGTCTCATTTACCGGATGCTCTGAATTTGGTAGAAACAGGGTGAACTGACTGCCCTTTCCTAAAGTTGATGTAAAGGTAACATCTCCACCATGTAAACGCGCTAATTTACGCGTCAAAGCTAAACCTAAACCAGTGCCTTCATACTGCCGATTTAATCGGCTGTCAAGCTGTTTAAACGGTTCAAATAAAAATTGAAACTGACTTGAGTCTATACCAATGCCAGTATCTGAAACTGTAAACGTTATCCCTTGTGGTACTTTTTTGACTACCAGCGATACTTCACCTCCTGGGGTGAATTTAATGGCATTGGTGAGCAAGTTGAGTAGCATTTGCTTGATGCGCCGCTCATCAGCAACGCAAATATCCGCTTCTCGGTCAATTTCATGTGTGAGTTGCAATCCCTTTTCTGAGGCACGATCGCGCACTGTCCAGATGGCATAATTACATATATCTGCCACCGACAAAGATGATAGTAACAGTTCCTCTTTACCTGCTTCTACTTTAGATAAGTCAAGGATATCGTTAATCACTGCCAGTAGATGTTCGCCACTACTATATATACAACTTACATATTCGTTCTGCTTTTCATTCAGAGAACCAACTATTTCTTGTTGCAGTAACTGTGACAAACCCATAATTGCATTCAGAGGCGTCCGCAACTCATGGCTCATGGTTGCTAAAAATTCACTTTTGGCTCGACTGGCAGCTTCTGCTGCTTCTTGAGAGGCACGTAGTTTCAACTCTGTTTGCTTACGTTCAGTAATATCCTCAATCATTGCTAGAAAAAACTCAGGTTCACCATTGCTGCCTGGTATAACAGAAACAGAGATATGAGTCCAAACTAAGTTACCATTTTGATGCAGGCAGCGTCTTTCTATCTCAATCCGATGTCTTTCGACAAGTTGTTCCTGATGTTTAGAAGGTTGTAAACCGTCCCTGGAAGTTCTTTTTAAGTCGGTGCGAATTCCTGACATCAGTTGTTTGTAAAGTTTTAAATCTTCTTTTTCTATAGAAATGTAATCTGTAAAGCACTTGCCGTATAACTCTTCTCGGCTGCATCCTAAAATCTCGCACAATGCCAGATTAGTATCGACTATCTGCCCTTTCATATCTATAAGTCCAATGCCGATAGAGGAACGCTCAAAAATCGCCCGAAATTGTGCCTCACTCTGTCGCAGTGCTTCCTGTACGACGTTTCGCTCGCTTGCTTCTATAGCCAGCGTCACAAAATCTGCAATTGAGCCAGCAAAACTCTCTTCTTCTAAAGTCCATTGGCGACCTTCGCCTATGTGTTCGTGACACACTACGCCTACCAAATGACCCTCTAGCCAAATTGGTGCATCTAATATAGATGTGATGCCCAAAACTGAAAGATAAGACTCGGATAATTCTTGGGTTCTGGTATCGTTTATAGCATCATCTGCGGGAATGGTACGTTCCTCTTCTAAAGCCTGGAAATAAGCAGGAAAATTTGTTTTTAAAAGCGAGTTACCAAAGGTATGCTCCTTAGTCCTGACATCATATAAATTGATGCATTCAATTTTTGAACGTTCTTGATTATATAACCATACCCCCACTCGCTCTACTAACAGCGTCTGAGCAGCAGTTTCTGTGATTTCCCTCAACACCGCATTGAGATTACCTTGCTGGAATGTCTTGCTTCTTGCCAGTTGCACCAGGGTCTGGCTTTGTTTTCGCCGACTATTGTCTCTGATTCGTAAAGCCTCTTGGGCCTGGTTGTGCTCTGTAATATCTCTAGCTGACACGACCTGCATTAGTTGCCCTCAAGAAGAAATAATTTGGACTTGCAGTTCTAGGTAAAAAGTAGAACTGTCTTTGTATAACTACAATTACTTAATGTGCTTTTTCATAACCGGAAAGAATAATTTTTCTAATTAAATTTTATAATTCTGGCTAATTAGTTATGATCTGGATTTCGCTGATTACTTTTATTACTTTATACCAGTGATTTTTGCCAGGGGATAATTAGCATTTCAAGTAATTTCACTATTAAGTAATTCTACTATCAAGTAGTACAAGTAGTATAATATTTTTAATTTAAAACTGGGGAGTGCTAAAGACTTTTCTTAATACCCAATCCCTAGTACAATTTCTTGCTTAGTACTGACTAGCAAAATACGCTTGATTCTCCTAGAGAAAGATACCTAATGATTTAATTTCTGGCAAACTTAAGGTAACGGCAGCTGTTGCGGAGGTGGAGCGATGACAGATAGTGATGTAAGAATTGTTTCTCTGATTCCCGGTGGAACAGAGATTTTAGCGACACTAGGATTGGTTGATGCTATTGTAGGGCGATCGCACGAATGCGATTACCCTCCAGAAATCCTCAATCGCCCCATTTGTACCCAAGCACGTTTAAACAGTGATGCCTCCAGCAGCGAAATTCACGACGAAGTGAACAATTTATTGCAATCTGCCCTTAGTATTTATGAAATCAAAACAGATGTTTTAGAGCAATTGCAGCCTACTCATATTCTTACTCAAGATCAGTGTGATGTTTGTGCTGTCAGCTTAGACGAGGTGCAAAAGGCAGTTGCTACACTCATTAACAGTAAACCTGAGATTATTTCTTTACAACCCAATATTCTCCAAGATGTTTGGGCTGACATTGAGCGAGTCGGCAACACCTTTGGTGTAGACTCGGTAAAAGTCTTAGAAAATTTAGAAGCTCGCGTCAAAATTTGTCAGCAAAAAATTCAAGGACTTTCTTTAGATGAACTACTTACTGTCGCCTGTATCGAGTGGTCTGATCCTTTGATGATCGCCGCTAATTGGATTCCTGAATTAGTTAACTTAGCCGGAGGACAGTCTTTGTTTTGCGCTACAGGTCAGCCTTCTCCGATTTTGCCGTGGGAAACACTATTAACAACGAATCCAGATGTAATTGTTTTTATGCCTTGTGGCTTTGATTTAAATCGCACTCGCCAAGAAGCTAAGTTATTAACTCAACGTCCAGAGTGGGAAAAACTACACGCTAGCGAAGCTGGTAGAGTCTACATTACTGATGGCAATTCTTACTTCAATCGTCCAGGGCCGCGACTGGTAGATTCTTTAGAAATTTTGGCAGAAATTTTGCATCCAGAAATTTTTCAATACGGCTACAAAGGAACTGCTTGGGAACGTTTGTAAAGAAGAATTCAGGAGTCAGAATTCAGAATTCAGAATTAAGTAGACCTCTTGCAAAAGTCCCATAAACCCCACCCCCAGCCCCTCCCCGCCTGCGGGGAACTCGGGGCCCCCTCTGGGGATTAGGGGAGGGGAGACTTTAACGTAAGGGCGGGGTGGGGTTCTTATTTTGGATTTATGCAACAAGTCTAGTATGAATTCAAGTTTGGCTGAGTGAGATTGGTTCAAAACCTTGGCGCGTTCCAATCGCCCACAAAGACTAATTCTGATTCCTGGATTCTGAATTCTGAATTCTTCTCTAAGGTGTTTGTTCAGAATCTGCCGATGGTTCATTGTTAAATAACAGCAGGCGTGCGGCAAGAATGGCAAATCCGACAGCCGCGATCGCTTTTAACACCCGTGTGGGTAATAATTCGGCTACTGCACCCCCTGCTAACGATCCCAACAGGCTTGTCAACAGCAATGCGCCTGCTGCACCAAAAAATACTGCACGCGGAGAATTACAACGTCCTGAAAGTGCGATCGCCGCTAACTGACTTTTGTCACCCAATTCTGATAAAAAAACTGTAATAAAACTCAGTCCTAATAAATGCCAATCCATATTATTTATGGGGAGTGGGGAGTGGGGAGTAGGTAAAGCAGGAGAAGCAGGGGAAGCAGGGGGAGAATAACTAATGACCAATGACTAATGACTAATGACTAGTAAATACATCCCAAAACAGCATTAGAGAAATTACTAACAACATCATGCCGGCTGATTTTTCTACAGTTTTTGGGCTGAGTCGGCTGGCTATCCAACTACCTAAAAGTACACCTAATAAGCTGGTAGTTATTAGCGCCGCCGCAGATCCGATAAATACCACCCACGGCGAATGAGATTGTGCACTCATTAATAGAGTGGATAGCTGAGTTTTATCTCCAATTTCTGCTAGAAAAATGGTTATAAAAGTCGTACCAAAAACTACTAGCGCTGATTGCTGCTTTTGAGGACTATCGGCAATTACAGGCTGAACTGACAAAGCGATCGCAGGAGTCAAGTTTAAATCATTGCTGTCTTCCAGGTCTAGCTCGATCTCAGTCTGAGATATGCCAGAAATCTCCAAAGGTACAGAGTCAAGTTTCACAAGCAGTAGTTTTGGTTGCTAGAGTGTTTTCATATTTCTATCATTTTCTCATATTTTTGTCATAAATTGCAACCCAGACAAAAAAAATGAGGTTGGGTGTCAAAGGCCAACAGCTTTGTCGAAGCGTAGTATTTCTAAACTGCGATCGCCATAAACTCCTTCTATCTGCTGGCGACAGCAGTCAATAGCAAAATCGTTGACTTCTTCTGGTTCAACCCCATACATATCTTGAAATACTTCTGATTCCACACGGCAGAAGCGCGGACGATTGGGGTAAATGCGACATTCTCGCGTGGTATGGTCGAAATTAACGCACCATCCCCCTTCGCCTACCATGCTGAGGTAGAGTTCTAGTTCTGGTGGAGAGAGATACTCTTCCAAGTCTGGACGCTCTGCTGGATCTAGATTACAGCAGGCTCCACATTGTTTTACACATTGCCAAGTTGACATTTTGGATTGGGAAGTAGGGATTGGGGACTGGGGATTAGGGATTAGGGATTGAGAAAAATTTTCCCAGTCCCCAATCCCCCTATTTTACATTTTTATGTCTTTTCTTATAATTTTGTTAAGTAAATTAAATCTAACAGTCCATAGCCAGATATGATCTATTGCGGGTTTTGTAATTTAAGTTATTGAATTTTTTAAGACAATTGAGAGGAGAAAAGGAAAAATGTTTGACGCTGTGTCTGACTTGTTTAACGCTTTTACCAGTATCAATTGGGAAGTTATCTTCCAATTGCTGTCAGTGGCGCTAATTGTGATTGCTGGCCCAGCGGTAATCTTTGTACTGGCATTTCGCAACGGCAACCTATAAGAGTGCTGAGTGCTGATTGAGAGTTAAGAGTGAAGAGTGAGGAGTTAAATTTTATTCTCAACTCATAACTTATAGCTCATAAATCAGCACTCGCAGTGTCAGAGTCACAAGGTTAATTAAGAACTCCTAACTCTTAACTGATAACGCCAGAAGGGCAGCTTGGATAATATTGTCATACTGTGGTTGAGAGATATCAACTTCTTTGGCATTTTGACGATTAGTGCCTAGCAAACCAATTATATGTCCGGGCTGCATGGCTAATACTTTCCCTTCAGAATTTTTAATTCTTAATTCTGTTTCAATACCGTTTTTATAGAAACCACAAGTATATTGTCGCTGGTTGTACTCAAATGTGGTGCTTGACTGGATAGGTGGCGAAGCAAAAAATTGTTGAAGCCGAATTGGCAGTCTGACACCGATTAACTCTAGCTCGATGCTGGTGTTACCGTTAAAGTAATTTTCTCGCAGTTTGTAAGCGATATCCACTCGCAATGGTAGGTGGAAATAGTCGCCCCAACGCCAAGCGATCGCTTTGATTTTATACAACTGATTATCTATAGTTTGGGCAACTGTCAGTTTGATGTGACCCTTGCCAACAATTTTTTGCTCAACCACTTGGACATTAGGTGTCCAGAAAACTGGATCGGGGTTGTCCATACCGCAGGGATGTAGAGCATTAAGCTGTTGATAAAGCTGCTGATTGAGATGATTGAGGTTGACTTCTGCATCAATTTTGAGCAGAGGCTTGAGATGTTGGGGTTGAAGACACTGGTTAGCAAACTCAATCAAACGCGATCGCAACACTTGTAAATTCTCTGCTGGTAGAGAGAATCCCCCGGCTGCTTTGTGTCCGCCAAATTTCCCAAGTAAATCGTGACAATATTCCAAAGCTTCAAACACATGAAACTCTGGAATTGAGCGTGCAGAACCGCGTATATGTCCCTCATCTTCATAAGTCCCGATAAATACGGGAACACCGTAGCGTTCCACCAAGCGGGAGGCGACTATGCCAATAACGCCATGATGCCAATTGGGTTGAACAACAATTAATACACGGTCATCTTGTAGAGAAGCAACAAATTCTGTCTCTACATAAGCGATCGCTTCTTGTTCAATTTGCTGACACATCTCCTGGCGAGAGGCGTTGACTTGTTCGCACTGCATTGCTCTTTCCAGCGCCACTCCCATATCGTCTGTAGTCAGCAATTCAATCACAGTTTGGGGATTACCAATCCGACCAATAGCATTAATTCGCGGCCCCAAGCGAAACCCAATATCTTCAGGCTTTAACGATTTTGGATTTTGGATTTTGGATTTTGGATTAGAAATTTTCTCCTCTGCTTCCCCTGCTCCCCCTGCTCCCCTGCTCCCCTGCTCCCCCTCTCCCCTAGCCTGCACTCCACCTACCTGAATCAACGCTTGTATCCCAGCTAAGTTGGATTTGGGTAAATGCTGTAAACCACGTTTCACCCAGCGACGATTTACGCCAGTTAAGGGGGCTAAATCTGCGATCGTTCCCAGTGTAAACAGTGCTAGCATCGGCTGGATCAAGCCCTTAGTCTCTCCTAGCTGTTGTGCTAAAGAAACTGCCAAGATGTAGGCAACACCAACACCAGCAACACCCCGATAAGGTGAGGATTCGGCTATTAGTTTGGGGTTGAGGATAGCGTTAGCTGGCGGTAATTTTTGGGGGATATCATGATGATCGGTGATAATCACTGCAAGACCAAGTTCTCTAGCTCTAGCAACTGGTTCAAACGCAGAGATACCATTATCTACAGTCAGAATTAATCCCACACCTTCGCTGTGGAATTCTTCAACTATGCGTTTATTAATACCGTAGCCTTCGTGCATCCGGCTGGGGATAGCATAATCTACTTGTGCACCTAAAGTGCGGAGACTACGTAAAAGTAGAGCAGTGCTGGTCATTCCATCAGCATCGTAGTCACCACAAATAGCAATTTTTGTTTGAGAAGCGATCGCATTTTGCAACAACTCTAAACTAATCGCCAAATCTGGGAAATCTTCTAACGGCGAAGGCAAAATTAAAGACTCTGGAGCTAAAAATGCTTGTATCTGTTCTGGTGTTTCCATACCCCGATTAATCAACAACTGGCTGACAATCGGGGAAATATTTGTCAAAACCGCCAGATTTTGGGCAAATTCTGGTTTTTGTGGATAAATCTGCCAGCGCTGATTGGGTAAGCGCCTGTGAGGCTTTGATATTTCAGATACAGGTCGGTCTAGCACAATACAAGTTAGAAGTTATGAGCGTTGAATTGAAAGTTGTTTCTTAACTCATAACTAATAACATTATTTGCTGTCTAAAACACGTTTATCCTACCATCATCCATAATATATAAGGAGCGATCGCCCGGAGAGCGCAAAGTCGGACGAAGTTCGAGCCGCAATGTGCCAAAGTTAAGTTTGGAGACAATTGCTTGCAGTGATAGACCTTTTTCGCTCCAAAATATCAGAGATGTATTTGGTTCTGTACCTTCTATTTCTTCTAAATTTAATTTCTGCCCTGGACTCAAGGAAATTGCATCAGTCCCGGAGGGTTTTTGAATTTTAATCAGGTTAGGTGTGCTATTTACAACTTCAACCCGGATGTGTTGCCCTGGTGTAAACTGAATTGGGTGTGACCCACACTTAGAGGCGCAAGTTCTAGCTAAAGTATTACTGGGATTATTGATTGATGCAACTATAACGGTAGCTGTAACTAAAGCAAATGACAGAAGCTTAAACATAATACACAGTATAAGTACTAAGTTGAAATATTACTTTAAACAAGTACTATTAAGCCTCAGTATATTTTCCAAAATTACTTTGCTAATTCCCACTTATTAAATTACTAATTACTAATTATTTTTTATAAACATCTCCTCTTGCACCAATAGCGTAAATTTCGATGTCTTTGGAATCAATATCAACTGTAAAAATAATTCTGTTTTTACCTATACGTAGTCTATAAAATCCTTCCCAATCACCTTTAATCTTTTTGATATCTAGTTCTGTAAATGGAATAATGCCTTGGTCTTGGACAGCAATAAAAATTTGTTTAATTTGCTCCCGAATATTTTCAACATCTTCAGGATTGGCTTTTTCTAAAAATTTAATCGCTTTTTTGCGAAATTTTATTGCCATATTTTACCCAATCGGTCATATCAATTACTTCATCCTCAGCATCATCTGAAGGTACACCAAATTCGGCTTCAAGTTCACGTTGCTCATCATCATTTATGTAAGGAATAAGAATTTGGCAAAGGCGAAGTCTTTCTTCTTGCAGAACTTCACGCATAGTTTCTTTAATCAATGCTTTTAATTCTTGAATTTCCACTGTATACCTTTTATTCATGGTTAGATGTATATATTACCTAGTCTGAGCTTGTACTGCGGGGAAAGGTTAAAGAGCAAACAAATAATAGTCGCTCACAACTGAACTTGGCTTTTACCTTTCCCCTTATGCTGTGATGCCTCTTTAACCGAAGCGTCCACTGATATAATCTTCAGCTTCTTTGGTTTGAGGAGAAGTGAACATTTGGGCTGTAGGATTAAACTCAACTAATTTGCCGCGACGTTTGCCATGCTCGTCAATTTCTGTATTGAAGAAAGCGGTGAAATCTGCGACTCTAGAAGCTTGCTGCATATTGTGTGTCACCATGATGATGGTATATTGCTCTTTGAGTTCTAAGCAGAGTTCTTCGACTTGGCGGCTAGAAATTGGGTCGAGAGCAGAACATGGTTCATCCATTAATAATACATCTGGCTTCATCGCGATCGCACGAGCAATGCAAAGTCGTTGCTGTTGTCCGCCAGATAATGCAGTTCCCTTCTCTTTGAGTTTATCTTTGACTTCATCCCAGATAGCAGCGCGTCTCAAGGAATCTTCCACTAATTCATCAATGTTACCTTTGTAACCGTTAGCACGCGGCCCAAAGGAAATATTTTCGTAGATTGACTTGGGGAAAGGATTTGGTCTTTGAAAAACCATGCCGACTTGTCGTCTTAATTTTACAGAATTTATCTTGGGATCGTAAATGTTGCGATCGCGATAATTCAGTCTACCCTCAACCTTAGCTCCAGGGATTAAATCATTCATCCGATTGAAGCAACGCAGCAAGGTGCTTTTACCACATCCTGAAGGCCCAATAAAAGCAATAATTTGTTTATCAGGAATCTTTAGATAGACATCTAAAAGTGCCAGAAATCCTCCATAGAAGACCTTCACCCCTTCAACATTGAAGACGCTATTACCTTGGTCAATTGTGGCACTATCTGATTTACTTCTACTATTGCTATAAGTCATGAAAGCGTATCTCCAAATATCTGTGAATGTATCCAATTAGATGTTTAATTATCTAACTGATTGAAAAGCGTTGCCGGATATAAATTGCTACACCGTTTAAAGCTAAAATCAACAGCAACAACGCAATAATTGTCGCAGCTGCTGCACTAGCAAAACCCGGTTCAGGACGAGTGATGTAACTGTAAATTTGAATGGGTAATGCCATAAATCTCTGAAACAAACCAGGGTTAAAGGTGAGAAAACCGACAGCACCTACAACAATCAGAGAGGCTGCATCACCAATAGCGCGGGATACAGAAATAATCACCCCCGTCAGAATACCGGGAATAGCATAGGGTATGACATGATTGCTGATAGTTCGCCATTTTGTGACACCTAATCCGTAAGAAGCATTTCTCAACGAATCTGGGACAGCACGAATTGCTTCTCTAGCTGTCACAATAATTACTGGCAAAGACAACAAAGATAAAGTCAATGCACCAGAAATCAAAGCGGGGCCAAACCCAAGCAAATAATTGAAAACTCCTAAACCCAGCAATCCATAGACAATAGAAGGCACACCCGCCAGATTACTGATATTAATCTCAATAATCGCTGTCCACCAAGCTTTAGGTGCATACTCTTCTAGATATAAAGCTGCTCCGACACCAATGGGGACAGTCACTAAAATTACAACACATCCTAAAAGGACACTGCTGATAATCGCCGGACGAATACCACCTTGGTCAGGAAAACGAGAAGGAGTTTCCGTAAGAAAGCCCGGTGATAAAAATCTGCCTAATCCATCTCGCAAAATATCAAAAAGTAGCAATGCTAAGACAAATAAACCAATCAGCAATCCTAACAAAAAGAGTACTTCAAATACTTTCCCTAGTGTTTCTCTACTTTCAACATTATCGGTAAATTCTGCTGTAGAATTTCGAGAATTATCTGGTTGATAACTTGTAGCCATATCTATTTAGTCGTATTTTTCTTTAAAACGATTAGCAATCCAGTAACTAACAATATTCAAAGCAAGGGTAAGTAGAAATAGAACAGCACCTACAGCATATAATGTCTTGAAATTGAGGCTACCACGTGGACTATCTCCACCAGAAATTTGTGCCATGTAAGCTGTCATGGTTTCTACTGATTCCATGAAGTTAATAGTTAATCTTGGTTGTTGTCCGGCGGCGATGAGGACAGTCATTGTTTCACCCACAGCACGAGAAATACCCAAAATAATTGAGGCAATGATTCCAGAAAGTGCGGCTGGTAGAACTACTTTAAAAATAGTTTCCAGTTTAGTGATACCTAAAGCATAAGCTCCTTCTCGCAAAGAACGTGGAACTGCTCGGATAGCATCTAAGCTGATGGAACCAACTGTAGGAGTAATCATTACCCCCATCATTAATCCCGCACTCAAAGCGTTGAATATTTCCAGAGGCATAAGATTCCGCAGCAATGGTGTGAGGAACAACAGCGCAAAGTAACCATATACTACTGTGGGTATTCCTGCTAAAAGTTCTACTGCTGGACGTAAAATTGCAGCCACTTTGGGTTGGGCATATTCACTCAAATAAATAGCAGAAGATAAACCCAAAGGAATCGCAACTGCCATCGCAATAGCTGTAGTCAAGAAAGTACCATTAATCAATGGCCAAACGCCAAAATGTTTATTAGCAAATAGAGGTGTCCATTTAGTATCAAGAAAAAATTGGGCAAAAGAAACTTCTTGGAAAAAACTAAATGTCTCCTGAAAGATAATTACGACAATCCCAAAGGTAGTCAAAACCGAAACTAAAGCACAAGCAAATAAAATTGCTGCAACAATCTTTTCTGAAATATCTTCAGATGGATTTTTATCTAGTGACTGTCTGGATAGGAAATAAGGATCGTTTTGAGAATTGGTATTTTGCATAAACAATTAGGTTTTAACTACACTCAGACTACAATGACTGGGATTTTATTTAAATAAAGTTTGTGATTGGTTCACCTGGTTTTGCTTTTTTAAACTTTGTTCCAGTTTCACCAGTAGCAAATTTTTGTTTTACTTTGACATAAGCTTCATCAGGTAGTGCCACATAACCAACACTATCTACCCACTTCCAGGAATTTTCTAGATAAAAATCTACAAATTCTTTTACTGCTGGCTTAGTATCTAAGGATTTTTTACTGACATAGATGAAGAGAGGACGAGACAAAGGTGTGTAGATATTTTTAATCACATTATCTACTGGAACTGGTTTTTCACACTTTCCTGTAGGACTTTCTACAGCAACTAGATTCAGTTTTTCTTGATTTTGAATATAGTAAGATATGCCTACATAACCCAAAGCTGTTGCATCACCTGACACTCCTTGTACGAGAAGGTTTTGATTTTGAGTGGCAGTGTAGTCTGTACGGCCATTCTTGGCTTTGCCCGTCACAGCTTGAGTCATATAATCGAATGTTCCCGTATCAGAAGATGGAGCATACAACTTCAGATTTTCGTTAGGAAACTTAGGATTAACTTGATTCCATTTCAAGATTTTGCCATCTGATTTGCCTCCCCAAATCTTACCCAGTTCTTTAATAGTTAGACATTTGGCAAAGTTATTTTGGCGGTTGGCAATCACGGCGATACCATCTAAAGCTACAGGCAACTCGACAAATTTAATATTCTTACTTTGACATTTTTTGATTTCTTCATCTCTAATGGTGCGAGAAGCACCAGCAATATCAATATCACCATTACAAAATTTACTGAAACCACCACCAGTACCACTTGAGGCAACGCTTACTTTAGCTTCCGGTTTGAATTTACCGTATTCTTCGGCAACTGCTAAAGAAATCGGAAAACCTACAGCCGCACCATCAAGACTCACCTGACTTTTCTTTTCCTCACTGCTGCTACAAGCATTGATAGTGGTGGCAATAATCATTAAAAATGTGAGCATAAAGCTATTTTTAAATCTGCGATGAAAGCTCATAAATTATCAATTGAGGTAAAGTAATTGCGAATTATTTATTCTTTGCTTGGCTATCTGCTAAAACAATATACATGTCATGCTTTACTGACAGCATAAATTTTGTCAAAAATTGCCCCATTTCCAAAAAACTTGCTCTGAATAATATCCCAACCACCTAAATCTTGAGATGTGAATAAAGTTTTAATTGGCGGATGTTGTGATGCTACTTCTTGGTTAACAGAGGGGTTAACAGGACGATATTGTAATTTGGCAAATTCCCGTTGAGCTTCTGTCGAGTAAAGAAAATCAACAAATGCTTGTGCAACTTCTCTTGTACGGTGTTTATCAACGTTTTTATCAACTACCGCTATAGGATTGTCAATGGAAATATTAACTTGGGGTACAACATAAGGCAACTTTGTTCCATTTTTACCTGCCAAAATCACCTCATTTTCGTAGTTGATTAAGACATCTCCCTCACCTTTTTGGAAGAATAAATCGCTAGCCTCACGAGCATTTTTCGTTAGAATTGGGGTGTTTTTATAAACTTTGGTGACATAATCTAGCGCTTTCGCTTCATCACCACCTGTTAAAGTCACCGAACCCCAAAAAGCTAAGAATTCCCAAATCGCAATACCAGAAGTTTTTGGATTAGCTGCAATTACTTTCACGCCATCTTTTGCCAAGTCTGCCCAAGTCTGGATGCCTTTGGGGTTGCCTTCACGAGTGACGATCGCAGCAACTGATCTACTAACAATACCACTTCTCGGTGCTTTGGTTTCCCAACCTGATTTAATCAAACCTGCTTGCTGAATTTTGCTGACATCAAGGGGAAGTGCCAAGTGTACTATATCTGCTTCTTGCGAACCGGCAATGACAGCAGCCGCTTGAGCGCCAGAACCACCATAACTTTGCTCAAATGTAACGTTTTGGTTGTGTTCTTGCTTCCATTTTTCCACAAATTTGGGAATTATCTGATCATGAGCGGCTTTGGTGACAGAGAAAGATACAAGTTTTAATTTAACATCATTTTTGCTAGCTGAACTGCTTCCCGAACAGGAGGTAACTGCTATACTCAAAAAAATACTTATAAGAAACAGACTTAGAAAGCTTTGTACGCTGTGTCTATTCAACCAACTTTTAATTGCGTGTTGATATGATTGTAGGCTTTGCAAAGCTTTCATGACATAAGTCTGCATCCCCTCATTCTGGAATTTACTTAATTGTGTCGGTTGTTGCGACTTGCTCATTAGAATCACCCCTAAATCTACGGTATTTGTAGACGGATACCGTAATTATGAAAATTATAGAGTATATACAATAATATTTATCATTTGGATTAAATTTTTTTACTGAGTAAGCAATCTATCATCAAAAGTAGCAAATAAATCTGATTACCAAGGCATTTCAAAAAACGGGTTTTTCTGCAAAAAGCGAAACAATCCGGTTGCATACATAAGATTTGCTAAAAAATATGTGATGATTAATACAAAACAGTAGTAAAAACTTGGCTTTATTTAGCCTTTAAAGCTGTTTGTAAAACAAAGTAGCCGCATTAAAGCATCTTGAATATCATAATTTAGCGATCGCACTGATTACTAAATCACAATATTATTATGGGACTGATTTCAAGTAATGCACTAAACTCCAACTTCTGACACTACCGACTGTTCAATCGCCCCCAATGCTTTCAACGTCGTAATAGTCGCTGCCGTTGAATCTTAACACCAGTGATATTAATATCTTCATAGAGTCGGTGAGCTCGCAGCGTTTTCAGGCACTCACCTCTACTCACATCCCAAAGTTTAATTGTTTCGTCGAAGCTACTACTGGCTAGGGTTAGACCATCAGGATTAAAGCTAACTGACCATATCCAAGCTATGTGTCCATGCAAAACTTGTACACTGTGATCGCCATTTACATACTACAATCGCACGGTACAGTCATGACTGCTACTAGCTAGTATCTTACCATCAGGACTAAGTTTTACAGCGCTAACAAATATTGGTGTGACCTTGCAAAACTTTCATGCAAGTGCGATCATCTACATTCTACAAGCGCACAGAGTAATCATTACTACAGCTAGCTAAAGTTCTTTCTGCATAACATAAGTTAATGAAGCGTTTTGTCACATACTCGATTACTACAGGTTGTTGTGTATAATGCATAAACATTTTCTCAATTAGAGAGCGCCTATGCAAAGACACAAGAATTTCTAGTAATTCGCTTTTTGATTTTTCAGTTACTAAATCTGCTTGTAATTCCTCAAAGGAAACTGGTTTTCGATTGATTGCCAGCCAGTTCATCACGGATTGTTCTATATCTGTCAAGCGATTGAATTGCCTTTGGAAGATATCGTGAATATCATCAAAAACTAATATTTCTCGCTGCTGATATTCTACAAATTGAGAAATATTTCCTTGAAAAACTTCTAGAATTACTGTAGCTACTATTTTTAACGCTAAGGGATTACCAGCATAGTGATTAATAACTGACTCCCATTCAGATTTTGAGCCAATAAACTTACCTTTTAGCTGAAAAATCTTTTGTGCTTCTGCTATATGCAAACCTGCCAAACTTATGGAGCGAATTGGTAAGTTTTCTCCTTCTTTGGCTGCTAGGCTTTTGGGCTTTTCACGAGAAGTTAGTACTAAACAACTTTGATTAGTTGTTTCTGCAATACAGCGAAATAACTGACCATAACCTTCATATCCTTCTCGATAACTACCTTTAATATCGCCACTTTGCAATATTGATTCAACATTATCTAAAACGAGTAGACACCGATGGGTTCGCAAAGTTTCCATCAATTTTAAAATTTTCGCGTCTACCGTTTTCGGTAAATTATTTTGCTCTCCACAAATAAATTGTATCAGGTCTGCTAATGTGTCATCTATAGGTGGGGTATTGCGTAGCGATCGCCAGATGACATACTCAAACTCAGACTGGACTTGTTGTGCTAATTTGGCTGCAACAGCAGTTTTTCCTATTCCACCCATACCTAATATAGTGATTAGGCGACAGCGATCGCTCAAAATCCATTTCTCTAATTTTGCCAGTTCATCAGTGCGTCCATAGAAAGCAGAAACATCAATTGCTTCTCCCCAGTCAGTTTGATTTTGAATTTTAGATTTTGAATTTTGGATTAGGGATTCTTTAACAACCTTTTGCTTCTCAGTAACCCATCCACTCGTCTGTTCTCGCCATCTGCACTCAAGTGCTGATTTAAAGTTTGTTTTGCTAACTCCTTCACTCAAGGCTTCCGTCAGTATTTTCCACAGCTTTGGCCCGACAGTCCGCTTCAGATAGCTCACCGAGTAACTTGTGTCTTTAGCAATGTCCTCATAGGTCTTGTTTTCCCAAGAACCTTGCAGAATACCGATTTCCGCATGATTCAACCGTCTGCCAACCTTGCTAAAGACCGCTTCATCTGCCACTTCCAGACCTTTCTCAAAGTTCATAGTGTGCGATCGTGTGTATGCAGTATCAAGTTACTATCGGTACTTTACCAGAACTTTATGCGAATTTTTAAGAACTTATATGTATTGTGCGGATATAACTAGGTCTGATAGATTGAGACTCAGCTTTGTAAAATACATTTTCAGAGGTGATGGATTTATGATTCAATCAAATAAACATGAGGAATGTAAAAATAAGCTTATAGAACTGCAAGAAGATATTTCTAAAACTATTGAACAAATACCTGAAAAAATTAAAAAAATTAATTTTGTTTTGACTGATGAGGTTAAAATAGAAATTGTCAAACAGACTCTTCTATTACAACGGCTTGAAACTTTAATTTATAAAAAGCAAAAAAAGTTTTTCAAAAATAAATGTGAACATCGGATTTTACAATCAAAATTTTCTTGTATTAAGAATACACTAGATTTTCTCTGTCAGAATGATCAATATATAGAAATTGGTAATAATAATCATAAAAAACATTTAGAAATTAATAAGAATAATCATAAAAAATATATAGAAATTGCTAAAAAAATAAGACATGAAGTAGAATATTTCTTGAATCCTAGAGAATCATTTTTTATATTTGGTCATATTAAAAACTTTTTTCAACATTCTGTCCGAGACTTTTTAACACCAACAAAGGTTCTTGTTGGGCTTGCAATGGTAATTCCAATTTATAGTATTGGAATCCCATTAATTTTGACAACCGCTAGTATATTAACTATTACTCCTGAAATGATAACATATTCTATATATAGAATAGCGCGGGTAGTTACAAAAGAAGCTCCTAGTAAGGAGGTAGTAAAAATAGCAGAAAAAACAGTAACAAATAAGTTAACAGTTTTATTTAGTAATTCATCTTTGATAATTATGGTAGCTTTTGCAGGAGCGTTTGGGAGCATAGTTAGTATATTTATCAGACTTGACCAATACAAAGATACAGACTACAAAGATTCAGCAGTTCCTATTATTGTTGGTTTTGCAAAACCTTTAATTGGAACTGCATTTGGTGTTCTAGTTTTTGCAATGATTAACTCTAACATTATAAGTTTTCCAGTTTTAAAAGTAAACAACAGTTCAGCAAATCAAGTAAACAACAGTTTAGCAAATAACAAACAGCCAAGCGATCAAAATAATGATGCTAAATATTTTTTATATTTTACACTTGCATTTTTAGTTGGTTTTAGTGAACGGCTAGCTAATGATATTGTCAGGCGAGCAGAAGCAACCTTCTCACCACTACAAGACACAATTCAAGACACTGGGAAGGAATTACAAAAAGAAATCAAAGATACTGGAGAAGGAATCAAAGTAGAAGTCAAAGATACTGGAGAAAAAATCAAAAATGAATTTAAGGGAACTTTAAAGAATAGTGAAGAGTGAATTCTGCTGTACTTCGTCAAATTCTAAACAAAGTTCAATTGCTGTTCAATCGCTTCTCTAATACGCTCCATTAAATCATCTAAAGTTTGGGCTTGCGTATGACAACCAAGAAGATTTGGGACAGAAGCAACAAAGTAGCCGTCCGCATCTTGTTCGATAATTACATTAAATTCTCGCTTCATCATGAACTTCCTGAATTTTTACTATATTCTCTTATTATTGAAAGAGCGATCGCCCTTCTGAAAAAATATATAATCAGGCGAGCGCTCAGTTAAATATGAAAAAATAATTGGCATTTATCCTACTCATTAGTTGCTGCTTCTAGCCAAACTTCCACATCATCTGCTAGTAACTTTTGTGCAGCATCCATCATTGATGCTGCGATGTCTTTCAGGTCTTCGCGATTGTTCAAGTAAGTTCTTAACGCTTCCATTGGGTCGATGCTGCTACTCGCACTCAATTCAGGAATCCGGGGCCTGGCTAATTGACTGACTAATTCTGCTTGAATGGTGTAGGTATGAGCAGGACTTAAAGCATTATGTAGAGAGGAACTGTCAATTAAATCCATCTGTTCAGAGCGGAGTTTGTAAATTAGCCGCACTACAGCATCTTGAATATCATACTTGGCGATCGCTTTCATTAAAACTGCTTGCGGCTCATCTGCTTTTGAGACATCCACTTCAATGGTACGGAAAGTCCGAACTGTCAAAGGACAAAATTCCCACTCAGCCCTTCCCCGCTCCAGTTCCAGCATTACATAACCTTTGTCTTCTTTTTCTTCGCTAAAATCTACCCGCTCAATACTCCCTGGATAAATCACCGGCGGGTTGTTGGATTTATTCAGATTTTGGTGGCGGTGGACGTGTCCCAGCGCTACATAATCAAAACAAGGTCGCGTTAGCAAAGATAGGGGTAGAGTAAAGCCTTTACCTACTGCCAAAAAGCGTTCTGCACCCAAGCTAGCATTGTCAGCCATCAAGTGAGCCAAAAGGATAGTTGGCACATCGGGGTCAAGACGGCGAATTTCCCCTTCCATTACAACTCGTAGACGTTCCGTTAATAGTTGGTTCACTTCTGCCAAAGATGAACCTTCAGTTTCTTGGCGAGTCATCAGGGTGGAACGGGTTAGCCAAGGAAGGGTAATTACTTGCACTTTGCCATTGCGGGTTTCGATGCAGTGAGTAGTTAATGTATCACCGACAACAAATCCTGGTACTCCCAAAGTGCGGTAAATATTTAAACTCGCTCCTCCCTGTCCTTGGGAATGTTGGTCGTGGTTGCCTACCAACAGCACTGTTGGAATATTGGCATCCATGAGACGGCGAAATTGGCTGGCAAAAGCTTGTTGTACATAAGGTGGTGGTGTCGCATCCGGGAAAGCATCGCCACCAAATATCACCATATCAACAGCATCTGTCAGCGCTCGGTCAATACATATAGACAAAGTATTGACAAAATCCTCCAATCGTGTATTTAACCCACTCGCGGGATTAATTCGTCCGTGGGAGAAGCCGCTTCCCATGTGGATGTCGGAGAGGTGGAGGATTTTAATCATATTTGTCCTTTATTTTATGTCTACATATTAATAAAAAATAGCTATTGAGAACTGTCTAAATGTCTCAGACTTAGCAATTACGGATCAGTTGTTTGCGTGTTTTTTGATGTTTTGGTATAGGTTATTGCGCTATTATATGAAGTTTGTACAAACAATATGCACTTTCTAAGGAATTTTACTTAAAATATAAAGTATCAGAAAAAAGCTTGTTTTGATTAACTGCTAGCAATCGGAAGTCAATGAGTAACAGCATAGATCCTGTAATTCAGCAAAAAATCAAGGATTGGAGGGATAAACTTGCTGGTTCAAGTAACAGTAATCCACTACTTGACTTCCGAAAGAGCAAAAAGCCAAAAATTGAAGTTGTTACACCACCTTTAATCTTATTTAACAATCTTGTGGGAGATGAATCTGGATCAATTCCCTTCAAAGACTTGAGAACTAACCAAACAGATACTGACCTCATCAAGCTTCTCGATAAACTGCGTAGAGAAGCCAAAAAAACTATAGAAGAGAAAGGTTTCATTAGTCTGTTCCTAGTTATTGGTACTTTGACTTGGTTTGATACTGCAAACCCTAAGGAAAAAAAGGAGAAGGAAAAGTTGGTCTCTCCTCTGTTGCTGATTCCAGTAGAATTAGAAAAGAAAGGTAAAAAGCCACCAGAATATACACTATGTTGTACTGATGAGGATATTTCTATTAACTTTCTTTTAGTAAACAAGTTACGTGACGAATTTAATATCACTTTGCCTGAAGCTGAAACACTTCAAAAATTAGGCTATGAAGGATTTATAAATGCAGTGCGTAGTGCCATAGCCGAAAAGGAGAATTGGCAATTAGAAGAAACTGCTTGTATTACCTTATTTGAGTCTGTCAAAACAGCGATGATAAAAGACCTGGTACAAAATCAGGAATTGATCGCCAATCACCCGCTTCTGCAAGGGCTTGCTCTACAAGAAGCACAAGAAAATCGTAGTTATATTAAAACAATCACAGATAAAAAACTGGATACAATCAATCCTGAATTGGTATATCAAATATGTGATGCTGATTCTAGCCAGCAACTAGTAATTGAAGCTGCAAAGGCAGGACTTAGTTTTGTAGTGCAGGGGCCTCCAGGGACAGGAAAAAGCCAAACGATTGCCAACATAATTGCCGAACTAATGGGCAAAAATAAAACAGTTCTGCTAGTTGCAGAAAAGCAGACTGCCTTAGATGCCGTATACAAGACACTACGAGATTCTGAGCCTAGCCTTGAAGACTTATGTTTAAACCTACACCATAAAGGTACAACTAAAACCAAAGAGTTGGTAAAAGAATTAAATCAAACTAAAATTCGTTTGTCACAAAGAAATGAAACTGAGTCACAACAGGGAAAGCGAGATATATTCTTTCAACAATTGCGTGATTGTCGGCAAAGCCTCAATAGCTACACTGCAAGTTTACATCATAAACACCAGCCAATAAACAAATCTACTTTTGAACTTTATGGTGAATTGCTCAAACTGAAAAGAAAGTTAGATACGACACTTGAATTTAATACTTATAATCTTGAAGATTGGTCAGAACAAAGATTATTATTGCAAGCTAAAAATTTACTAAATGACCTCGGACAATTTGAGCCATTTTTTCGAGGAAGACAGAAAACTATATGGTCAAGTAGTCCCATAAGGAGATGGAATTCTGATGTTAGCAGGGACTTACGTCAGAATATTGACAACTTGCGACAAGGAATTAAACTTGCCACAAGAACTACTACTCGTTTGCGAGAGTTATTAAATATAGAACCTGCTAACACTTTATTAGCTTTAGACAAGCTTCAGCCAGCGATAGCTCATCTTATTGAAGTACCTCCACGTTTTCCAAAAAATTGGTTGCGAGGAACAATATTAAATACTTTACAACAAAATTTTGATGACCTTAAAGATGATATTGGTCAACTTCAACGTATAGGCTCAGATTTTAGTAATAAATACATCAATGAGTTTTTAAGCTGGAATTTACCAGAGCTAAGGAAATTTAAGCAACGTTTTCAGAATTATAGAGGGGTTTTTCGTCGGCTAAGATGTGGTTACTGGCATACTCGTAGAAACCTTGTTAGTCTCCAAAAAATAAAAAATCGAGTGACTGACCAAGAATTAATTAAAGATATTGATAATGCAATTCAACAACGTGAAATCTGGAATAAATTGAAAGATACTACACATCAATATCATCGAATGTTTGGTTCATTTTTTGAAGCACAAATGCCAGACTTAGATGCTATTGAGCAAGCATTGAATTGGTTGAAAAGTCTAGAAAGTCATTCACTGCCTTCAAAGGAAGTTGCAGTAGTTATTTCTTCATCCGAAAATTTGCAAGAACTTAGGACTTTATTAACAAATTTACAGACTTCACGAAACTTGATAACAGAAGGCTTTGAATTCCTCAAACAGCATTTTCACCAGGAACCAACGACAAAACCTGGTGAATTAGAAAGAAAATCTTTATATGAAGTAGAAAATTTCCTTAATAAAGCCCAACAAGAGCTAGATTGGTTCCGACAATGCTTAGACTGCGAACAGCTAGTAGAGAAACTAGAAGATATTGGAGCTAAAGATTTTTTATTAAAACTAAGAGAGTCTAATATTCAACCAATTTTTTGGTTTTTAGTTCTGGAACAAGGTATTTACAAAGACTGGTTGCGATATATTTTAGATAGTACTGAATTGCGGAATTTTAACCAAAAAAGGCATGAGCAGAAATTAGAAGAATTTTCTCAGCTTGATAATGAACAATATCAAGTAGCAATACAGCGTTTGAGACAACTCCACGCTGAACGCTGGAAAAAGTGGTTTGTACAACCAGAAGCAAGGACGCAAATACAATTACTTGAAAAACAAAACACATTAAAAAAAGGGCATAAAAAAATCCGTCAATTCATCAAAGAAGCTTCTAAACTTGTAACTACCTTAAAACCTTTTTGGCTAATGAGTCCACTTGCTGTTAGTCAATATATAGAACCGGAGGCTGTAGAGTTCGATGTAGTAATTTTCGATGAAGCTTCCCAAGTTTGTACCGAAGATGCAGTACCTTCCATTATGCGAGCAAAGCAGGTAATAGTTGTTGGTGACAATAAGCAACTACCGCCAACTTATTTCTTTAAAAGCAATGCTTCAGGTGGTGAAGATGAGGAGCAAGAAATATATGACAGCTTGCTTGATGAATCTTCAACATTCCTAGATAAAATTTGGCTGAAGTGGCACTATCGCAGTAAACACGAGAGTTTAATTGCCTTCTCAAACCAAAACTTTTATGATTCAGAGCTTTTGACTTTTCCAAATCCAGCAAAAAGTCCTAATTTAGGCGTTCATTTTGAGTACGTTCCAGATGGAATCTACATCCCCGGTGATAGTGGAAAATATAATATCCGCGAAGCACAAAAAGTAGCAGAACTGACAATACAGCATTGTCTAGAATATTGTCGAGAACATCAGGATCTTTCTGAACTTTCTTTGGGAATTATTACGTTAAATGAATCTCAAGAAGAAATGATTCGAGACAAACTACAGGAACTTAGCTCAGACTATCCAAGCATTCAAGAATTGTGTCAAGAAGACTCGCGTAATTTCTTTATTAAACCATTAGAAAGAGTTCAAGGAGACCAGCGAGAAATAATTATTTTTAGCTTTGGTTTTGGGTTTTATGAAAACAGCCAGAAGCTAATCCATAAATTTGGGCCTCTTACTAATTCAGGAGGAAGGCGACGCTTAAATGTAGCAGTAACTCGTGCAAAAAGCAAGTTTATTTTAGTAGCTTCTATTAAAGCAATAAATTTTGATTCGGATAACGAGGAAGTGAGACTGATACAAAAATATTTTGAATTTGCTGAAAAGGGTGGTGAAAAATTAGAAATCCAGTTTGATAATAATTTTTCTGAATCTGATTTTCTTTTTGAAGAGGATGTATATCAAGCTCTAACGCAGCAAGGATACAGGGTAAAAAAACGGGTAGGTTCAGCATATCCCATAGATTTAGCAGTAATAGATGAACGACGACAAGAAACAGAAGAGTTTTTGTTGGGTATTGTTTGTGATGGGACTATTTATCATAAATATCCTACAGCACGGGAGCGCGATCGCCTCCGCCACGAAATTCTGAAAGGCTTGGGTTGGAACATTTACAGAATTTGGTCTAGCGAGTGGTATTGGAATAGAGACAGTCAGATCAAGCTACTAGTAGAACACATAAAACATTTGCTGAATCAGAAATAGACAAAGGTGCTAGTGTAGTCTTTCAAGATGACATTGGCAGCATCCTGTAATTTTTTGTATGCAATCAACAGAACTTGAAGAATTATTAACAAATATTCAAAAACTGCAATCGATAATGATTGCAGTTGCTACTAATTCACAAGAGTATCGAATTCAGGATAAAGAAGAGGAGTACATAGAACTTTATCAAGAAATAACATCACAAATAGAAGACATTCAATACCAAGGATTTTCTATACAAAATCCAAACAATTTTCACTCACTATGGGACTGGTATAAGCACTGTAAATCAAAGTTAAGTAAATCTGCTTTACGAGGATGTTATATTCATAACCTTTATCAAAATGTCTGCAATCAAATTGATATTGCTTTATGCAAAGATTACATCAAAGCTACCTCACAAGAAGTCTTATATAATGAGTTAGAACCAACACAAATTGAAGAATTCAAAGTAAAAATAGAACAGCTACAAGAAATCATGATAGAGGTAGCTACTGAAAGTAATACTATTTCTTCAATTCAGTATAATGATGAAAATTACAGAAAGTTATATCAAGAAGTTTGGTTTAAAATAGAAATTTTTAGAGAAACAGGAATATCAGTCTCAAACACCAATCAGTTTCGATCGCTTTGGCAATGGTACAGTTTCTATTCAGAGCAGCTAGAGAATACAAAGGCTGCACGACGTGAATATATTTATAATCTTTATGTAAATGTTGCCAAACCGATAGAAAAAGTATTAAGACAATACCGTTCTAACTCAACTTATTCCATACAAGAATTTATTCAAGTTTTGAAGGATCGATTTAATCAGACCACTTATACCCAGGCTACTATAGATTCTACGAGCACAACCCCAGTTTTAAGCAACAACGTGCAAACATCTAATCTCAAATTAGATGAGAGATTTCAGCAACAAACATTGGAACCCGTCGCTGATTCGTTCTCTGTCCTAGCTACTCAAGCTCTTGAAAAGTCGCTGCAATTATTTGAAAATTATAGTTTAAGTTGGACAAATGAAAACGTCATGAATCCTGAAATATTTTTAGAACAGGGGGATATTGTAAATTTTGAGGATAAACTAGAAAATTTATTTGCTATTAAACTCGATAATGCAACCAATAGAAGAAGTATTTTTATTACATCTGGTGTTGATGATTCATTTATTAAAAATATAAATTTTAACAGTACTCCTGTAGAAATAACTAATATAGTAGTAGCAAAATTTAAAAATTATAAAGTTTCTAATCAACGAGTAGATTATCACCCAATGATAAATTTGTTACAGTATCTACTCAATCGAAAAATAAGTTATGAGTTGGAAGACCAAGATATAGACTTATTTACTAAATTAGTTGAACAAGGTCGGGAAAACTTCAACGCTTTAAAGGCTCGTAACACTGTTTGCAGAATCGAATCACCCAAAGGAACGGGTATTGGTACAGGAGTATTGGTAGGTAAAAATCTATTACTAACCTGCAATCACATTTTCAGCAAAACTCAAGTTACACAAGCTTGGGTACGTTTTAACTACAATGCTGACAACCGTCAGTTAAACAAAGATTTATTTGAACTAGATATGACTTTTGTCAGTTATCATAATCGCCCTGACTACGCTTTAGTCAAAATAAAAGATAATCCTCAGCAACAAAAAGCTATTTCTAGGAATGAAACATTAAATAGCGGTCAAGATATTCGTATTATCCATCATCCCCAAGGAAATCCAGTGATAATTTCCGACTTTGGGCAAATTACACAAGTAGGAGAAGATTACATTGACCATAATGTGAAAACTGATGACGGTTCCTCTGGCGCACCAATTTTTAATTGCCAATGGGAATTGATTGCAATTCATCAAGGAAATCCTGGTATAGGGCGTAACGGGACTCTAGGTTCAACGGGAGGTATTCCCATTCGTGCTATTTGGAATCAGATTTCACCGCATTTAGGTTGATGTAACAGAGGAATAATTTCATGAGCTTTTTCCAGAGTTTATCTGAAACTTTCAGCCGTGAGGCTCCAAAATATAAAACCCTTTCTCTACCGAAACATCGAGTTGATGTAGACTACGATGAAAAACCCATTGTTGCAGGTGAAGCCTATTGTCGTATCTGGCTAGTGGAGATGCGCTTGGCTAAAGATGTAGAATGGTTCAAGCAAAGATATCCGGTGGTTCATGCTGCTGTCCGCTTCAATCACGGTGGAAAATCCGTAATAATTCCCTATCTAGCTGCACCTGGACAATTAGAAAAATCAATAGCAGATAATCTGGATAAAGTCATTCAGTGTAACTATCCTTTGACATCTTTATTTCCTTTCAATGATGGATTAGTTGAGTTACAAGCAGGTTTATTTAGCATAGTTAATAATGACTCCATCGGTAAATTTATTAAGACGATGGGCAGATTTTCTGAATTGTTACCTGTGCCGCAACTTTCAAGTGTTATAAAGCTAGCAGAACCAGTATATCGGGGTATTGAAGATTTACTCGATATTGGTGAGCGTCGGTTAGAACTAGGCTACCAACAAACATTTTCTGAAGCAGATGGAGGTGGTAGTAATTCCCTGAAAGCAGGTTATTTTGCTGCAATTTTGGCGCAGGATAATAAGATAAACAGCGATAATCTTTGTATTATAAATGATAGTCTCTGTCTTGGTTCACCTGGAACAACTAAAACTTTTGAGCGTGACGGCAAACCCCTAGAAGGTTATAGTTATATGCTTTTTCGTATAGAAAAGCGCAAACAGCAAGATTGGGAGTCATTAGAAACTATAAAAGAGCTACTTACTCAAGCTCAAAATGCTATTTATTCAGGAGAATATGAGAAAGTCAAGAAATTTATTTTACCTGCTATTGAAATAGCTATTCTCCAAAGTCCTGATGTAACTAAAGCTGACCGACGCAATATGAGATTAAAAATTGAACAGGAATTGAAGGAACTTGGTTTGCAATCTACAAAAGTGCAAAAGCAATCGCTTTACTCAATTATGCAGCGACCTTTGCCACAGATTGACGCAGTAAATGAAGCTGAATTAGCTTCTTTAGAGCAGCTTTTCCAGCAAAGTGGTCAATAAACTAGCCTCTAAATTTGTTGTGTAACACTGTTATCTAACCAACCCCAGAGGCGCAGAGTAAGCAGAGAAAAAGAGAGTAGGGGGAAATTCTTCTTTTCTTCTATTCCCTACTCTCCAATCCCTACTCCCCACTTCCACTTAAATATGAATTCCACATTCTGTTTTATCACTTCCCCGCCAACGTCCGGCGCGTTCGTCTTCGCCTTCACCTACTTTGGTGGTGATGGGTTGGTCGCCTATGCTGGGATAACCTTGGTCGTGGAGGGGGTTGTAGATGACTCCATGTTCAGCCACATAAAGCCAGCTGTCTTGACGTGTCCAAGCAGCTATGGGATTTACTTTCAGCCGACCTTTACCGTCTAATTCAAATATGGGCATATTCGCACGGGTTACTGCTTGGTCACGGCGGCGTCCGGTAATCCAAGCAACGCTGTTGAGTTCGTCTAAACCCCGTAATAATGGTTCAATTTTTGTAATATCGTGGAATTGGGCAATATCCTTGTCCCAGAGTTTGTCGCCATACTTGGCTTCAAAGGCTTCGCGGGTGTCTACATCTGGAGTTTTGTAAGTTTGCAGATCCAGATTATAGATTTGTTTGGCTTTGGCTACTAATTCTAGGCTTTCAGGGAAGTGGTGCAAGGTATCGAGAAAGATTACAGGAACGGGATGCTTCAGTTCACTGTAAAGAATATGGGTAATTATCAAGTCATCCACGTTAAAGGCGCTTGTTTGCACCAGTCCCGTTGGGATATTTTCTATAGACCATGCCAGTATTTCTTTGGGAGTGGCAGTTTCAAATTGCTCATTTAATTTTTCTAAATCAAAAGCGATCGCTTGGTTTCTAGATGCCGTGGAGACTGTCATGATAATTTTCTGTTCAAATATTTTTACCTTGATTAAGATCGATCTTACTCTATTAAGACGCATATTCCGCTCGGAGATAAGGTAATTATTATGTGCGGAAATTACTACATTTTGGGGCTGGAGATTGGGGAGTGGGGGAGCAAGGGAGCAGGGGAGAAGTAGCAGTAAGTCTTTCCCCTTTGCCCCTCTGCCTCTTGTGCCCAATGCCCAATGCTCAATACTCGGTAAAAATTATTACATAAGTATAAATGAAGTATTTACTAAGAAACTTTACGGTAATTTAAGTTTTACAATACTTTTATAGATATTTATACTGATTTTGATATGGTTAAGGAACTATTAATAAAAGGGATTTTACTTAAATGAACAAGGGAAAATTCAGCAATCCATTAGGCCAGTCTATAATTATGGGCGCTTTAATGATGTTAACCAGCGTTGGGGTTATTACAATAATGAACTTTTTCTAAGATCAAGATTTCTCATTTTAGCAATAAGACTTCACATAGTCCCGCTCAGTTTTGAGTGGGATTTTTACTTTTTTCATCTAGCTCAATCAGTGTGTATTAATTTTCTGCTGTGACTTTCGGCAGAGAATAATTCTGAAGGCGTGTTATTACGTAGTTTTCCAGTCAGAGAATTTAGAATAAGGATGCGATCGCTATTTCCTTTACCCTAGTACAGCACGGCGTAAATAAGCAGACCATTGAAAAGCTCTTTAGAGCTTATTCCATAAAACTTTTAACTTTTGAATGAGTGATTTTTGACTTCCGCCTTGCGGTACTAATGCCCGACTGGCGCTTTCGCTCCTGCACCGCCTTTACCCAGAAATAGCAACAAAGGTAATGAGCAAATAAACCCTACGCCTACTACTCGAAAGCAATCTGCGTAAGACAAAACCGCAGCTTGAATATCTACTGTTTGACTTAATAAAGCTAATGCTTGTTGTTGAGCCGTTGTCGCATCCATGCCTTGACTTTGGAGTGCCCCGTTGAGGGCATCGAGGCGCTGACTGGTTTCTGGGTCATAAAGACTAAGTTTTGCTAAGAGGATGGCTCGATGAAAAGTTTCTCGTCGGTCAAGCAAAGTGGTAAGTAGAGCAATGCCAATGCTACCACCCAGTTGTCGGGTGAGGTTGTAGAAACCAGAGCCAGCGGAAATATCCTGTTTGGGTAGCGGGCCTAAAACTGCTAAACTCAAAGGGAGAAACATCAATACAGTAAAAGCCCCGCGCCATACCAATGGCCAAAATAAATCATCTATGCCAGTTTGTGGGGTAATTGCTGCTAGTTGAAACATGACTCCAGACGATCCGACAGCGCCCATTGCAATTAAAAATCGGGCATCAATTTTACTAGACAGTTTGCCTAATAAAACCATCACGATCGCAGACGCTAAAGCCCCAGGTGCTAACAATAGTCCTGTCTGGGTTGCCGTAAAGTGCAGCACACTCTGAGCAAATATCGGCACAGCAAATAGTGTACCATAAAGCCCCATACCCACCACTGCCGAGAGAACGCTTCCCGCAGCTAAAGAACGGTGACGCAAAACTCTCAAATCTACGGCAGGGTGATCTGTTTTTACTTCTCGCCAAATAAACAACCCCAATCCGATAATACTAGCGATCGCCAACGTGGTGATGAAACCAGAGGAAAACCAGTCGTCTTTCTCTCCTTCCTCTAACAAAGTTTGCCCTGAGCCAATCGCAATAACCAAAAACCCAATCCCGAACCAATCGACGGCTTGGCTTTGTGTCTTGCTTTTATCTTTGTCTTTGGGCAAAAATACCACTGACATCGCTACTGCAATGATCCCGAAGGGAATATTAACAAAGAAAATCCACCGCCAGCCTAAACCATCTACCAAAAATCCTCCTAAAGTTGGGCCGATGGCTGGGCCAGCAATTACACCTACCCCGAAAACTGCCTGTGCTAAACCCTGTTCAGCAGGTGGAAAAGTCTCGAACAAAATCGCTTGGGCTTTAGCTAACAATCCGCCACCACATAAACCTTGAAGAATTCGAGAAATAACTAGCATCGGCAGATTAAATGCCAAACCGCATAAAACCGAGGCCAGGGTAAAGCCAATCAACGAGAAGATAAAGTAGGTTTTGCGTCCAAAGTAATCTCCCAGCCATGCAGATAAGGGAATTAAAACGACGTTGGCGATCGCATATCCAGTCACCACCCAACCTACTTCACTGACAGTTGCACCCAAACTAGCCTGGATGTCAGTCAGGGCAACGTTAACAATACTAGTATCAATTACCTCTAAGATTGCACCAAGAGAAGCCGTAAAAGCGATCGCCCACTTCAATGGGCCGTGGACATAACCAAATTCGTCAAAACTAGAACCTTTAATGTTAGTAGCCATTATTTAGCACAAATAATATTTGGGAGATGTTAAGCAATGCCAAGGCTTTGCTACGCTTACGCCAAAGCTCAAATTAAGTATTGTATATATACGCTACGGTAGCGTATCATATAAAAATGGTCAAGAGAGTTTTTCCAAAAATGTGGCAGAAATACCTATGCTAAAGATGGATGGTCATTGCTGCTGTTTTAGTGCATGAGAATTGGGTTATAAGGCTTATTTGTTTCTCAGATGGAGCAAATGAACAAGAAGATATTGCTTGGGGATGATATTTTTATGAGTAAGCAAATCAACATCACTTCTGGACGCCCACGCAGCATCCATGCCGACCAAGCTATTTTGCAAGCAACCTTAGACTTGCTTGCAGAGGTAGGATATGAAAGCATGAGTATAGAAGCGATCGCTGCTCGTGCTGGAGTTGGTAAAACAACCATCTATCGGCGTTATACTTCCAAAGAAGAACTCGTTGCAGACGCGATAGAAAGTCTCAGAGATAATTTAGCGATCCCCGATACTGGCAGCTTTTGGGGAGACATGGATATCCTGATTAAGAATGCCGCCAAAAAAATAGATAGTCCCCTTGGTCGTCAGACACTTGCGCTGATCGTTAGTACAGCGTCTAGCAATCCTCAGTTTGCCGAGGTTTACTGGACAAAATATACAAAACTTCGACGTGAAGCCTTTTCTAAAGTACTTGAGCGTGCCAAGTCTAGAGGCGAAATTCACAAGGACGCAGACGTAGACTTAATTATTGACCTTGTAAGCGGTTCACTATATTATGCACTGATCTTCAAACCCACAACCGAGCCAGTAGAAGTATACATGCGCCGTACGATGAATCTTCTTATGAAGGGAGTAGGGAGTGGGGAGTAGGGAGTGGGGGGATGAGGGAGATGAGGGAGATGGGGAGCAGGGAGCAAGGGAGAAGAGTTTCCCCCCCGCCCCCCTGCCCCATTCCCCATTCCCCATTCCCCATTCCCCATTCCCCAATGCCAACTTGTTAGCAAAATAACTTTCCAGTAAAGGTCATAAATGAGATGATGGAGAAATTAGAGAAAAAGGTGAACAATTGTTATTTTTCTCCTTCCGCTTCTGGTTGCAGAATGGCATCACAGTATTGAATGAGGGTTGTCAAGCGATCGCTAATCGTTTGAAGTCTCGTTTGTACAGTAGATGCCTGCCGCGCTCCTTGGAAAAACATCACATCTATTGCCAACAGGCGCAATTGCTTGCTCATCTCCGTTTGATAAGACTGCACTCGCCAGTTTTCATCAGCCAAAGGCACAATCTGTTGCCCGAAAAATTCCTGCAACGTGGCTACACGCTGCCGCAGTTCTGGCGCAACGATTTGGGTAGTTGTGGCATCGGAGCGTAATTGCTCTAACAAAGTTACGAATGCCAGATATTTCTCGCGGTTTAAAGACATCCAGTGCTAGTTAAGATAGTATTAATGTCAAGTAATTTTTCTTCTACAATAAACTTTGTTAAAGACTTATCAGCACTAAAAGCCTCAAATCGTGATTTGGGGCTTTGTTTGCCATCAATGGATTTTCATTTCTTTAACGATTCTTGAAACTCAAACTGGATGACTACCAGACCCTCCTGCGTCGCTCTACGCTACGCTATACCGTTGGAATTCGCTGTCTTCGTCTCTGAAAAAGAAGAGAAGGCTTTACACTGCGCTATTGCAATTGGAGAATCATCCTTACACTACTTTTTCCACATGTCTTTGGGCAACAGCATCTTTTCAGGGCGATGCTGCTAGTTTTATTTATCATTCACTTATCTACCGATCCACTCTAAACCCAATTGTATGAGCAGTCTAGCGATAAATTCATCAGTTGACCTTGCCATTCCCGAATGGTTAAAAAAATGTTTGAAGGAGTCATCGATAAGTAGCGGCGCAGTGGAAGATGACCGAAGGCATAATGATGCCGTCTTAATTGGTCGGGCATTTGAATTTGCTTATCAACTGCATGAAGGTCAATACCGCAAATCGGGAGAACCATACATTGCCCATCCCATTGCTGTGGCTGAATTGCTGCGTGACTTGGGAGGCAGTGCTACTATGATAGCAGCTGGATTTCTCCATGATGTCGTTGAAGATACAGAAGTTACAAGTCAAGATATAGAAGAACGCTTTGGCCCAGAAGTGCGGCAATTGGTCGAAGGTGTCACCAAGCTTTCTAAAATCAATTTCACCAGCAAAACCGAAAGCCAAGCCGAAAACTTCCGGCGGATGTTTTTGGCCATGGCGCAAGATATTCGGGTAATTGTGGTGAAATTGGCAGATCGTTTGCATAATATGCGAACTTTACAATATATGTCAGAAGCCAGCCGCCGCCGCAGTGCCCAGGAAACGCGAGATATATTTGCACCCTTAGCCAATCGCTTAGGAATTTGGCGAATTAAATGGGAACTGGAAGATTTGGCTTTTAAGTATTTGGAACCGGAAGCTTACCGCCAAATGCAAGAGCATGTTTCTGAAAAACGAACGGCGCGAGAAGAGAAATTGGCAAGAGCTACGAATATGTTGCAAGAGCGTTTGCAGCAAGCCGGAATCCACTTTCAAGAGATTAGCGGTCGCCCCAAGCACCTTTATAGCATTTACCAAAAAATGCACCGCCAGCAAAAGGAATTTCATGAAATTTACGATTTGGCAGCGCTGCGAATAATTGTTCAAACTAATGAAGAATGCTATCGGGCGTTGGCGGTGGTTCATGATGCTTTTCGCCCAATTCCTGGGAGATTTAAGGACTACATTGGACTGCCAAAGCCTAACCGTTACCAGTCGTTGCATACTGGGGTGATTGGACTAACTGGCCGTCCTTTGGAGGTGCAAATTCGGACAATCGAAATGCATCATATCGCCGAGTATGGAATTGCCGCCCATTGGAAGTACAAAGAGACAGGAGGTTCTAGCATTAGCCATTTGACAGCGACAGATGACAAGTTTACTTGGCTGCGGCAGCTGCTAGAATGGCAAACCGATCTCAAGGATGCACAAGAATATCTTGATAGCGTCAAAGATAACCTATTTGAAGATGATGTCTATGTCTTCACCCCGAAGGGGGATGTTGTCCCTTTAAGTCCTGGTGCTACGAGTATAGATTTTGCTTATCGCATTCATACAGAAGTGGGAAACCATTGTTCAGGGGCGCGGGTGAATGGGCGAATGGTGCCGCTGTCAACGCGGCTGCAAAATGGCGATATTGTAGAGGTTCTGACTCAAAAGAATTGCCATCCGAGTTTGGATTGGTTGAACTTTGTCAGAACTTCAGCAGCAAAATATCGAATAAAACAATGGTACAAGCGATCGCGCCGGGAAGAAAATGTCGCCCGTGGACGGGAATTGTTAGAAAAGGAACTTGGTAAAACTGGTTTTGAGAGTCTGCTAAAGTCGGATGCAATGGAGACTGTCGCCGAAAAGTGTAATTACCATAGCGTGGAAGATTTACTCGCCGGTTTGGGTTACGGAGAAGTGACGTTGAACCTAGTGCTAAATCGTTGGCGAGAAGTAGCGAAGGGACAACAACCAGTTTCCACTGTGTCGCCATTTATCCCCAAAGAAGCAGCAACAGCAAAAGCTTTGCGAGATGCACCTCCAACTACCTCACGCTCCACAGATTCGCCAATTTTTGGGGTGGAAGGTTTGGTGTATTATTTAGCTGGGTGTTGTACCCCGATTCCTGGCGAACCAATCATTGGTGTGGTGACGCGAGGTAGAGGGATTTCAATTCATCGCCAAGGCTGTAATAATCTGGAAACTGTGGAGTATGAGCGCTTAGTACCAGTTAGATGGAACCCAAGCGCCGAAAATAGTGGTCGTCCGCACACGTACCCAGTAGATGTTCAAATTGAAGCCCTTGACCGTGTTGGGGTGCTAAAGGATATTTTGTCACGGTTAAGCGACCAAGGGATCAACGTCCGTCATGCCCAGGTGAAAACCTCTACTGGTCAACCTGCATTGATCGACTTAGGAATAGATATACGCGATCGCTCTCAACTAGAGCAAGTCTTCGTCCAAATTAAGAAAATGAGCGACATTTTGAATATCCGCCGCGTCGGTCAAATTGACGAGTAGGTGTCTTAAACCAATTCGCAATTCGCTTTTTCGCCCATTCGCAATTCGCTTTTTCCATGTTGTAACGGGGATAAAGACAAGCAGCCCAACGCTTGCGGCTTGATAGAAGCCGGGGATTTAAACCCCTACATTTTGTTAATTGGTGTGGCGTGGCAAGCCTTAAATGTTGCGATAGATTTTAGCTTTGTTTAGCGCTAAAGCGCAACTACGAACATTTTCTATTGCACTATTTTAGTCTTGCCAAACCAGTGTAACGCACCAATTTTAGTTGCGATTTCACTTTAAAGTTTCGCTGAAATCAGTCAGCCGGTCATACCTGGGCGATTGCTTCTAATGGCAAAATTACTGTAAATGTAGACCCTTCTCCTAACCGTGAATCTACTTTAATTTCACCATCCATTAACTGAACCAATCGAGAGACTATTGCTAAACCTAATCCTGTACCATCAGAACTTTGCACTTTTGCAGAAGTTAGTTCCCGAAAATAGGGATTGAAGATTTGTGCTTGAGCATCTAAAGAAATACCAATACCACTATCAGTAACGGAGATAGCCCACTGCTGTTGAGATAACGTCCAGCACTGCAAATGAATTGAACCAGATTCTGTGTAGCGAATTGCGTTACTCAGGAGATTTGTCAGAATTTGCTGAAGCCGAAGAGGATCTGTGATAACTTGACTTGGGGCGCGTTCGCCTTTGGCGTTGGCGAAGCCATCGCATTCAACAATCAAGGATAATTCTTTAGCACGCGCTAGTGGCTCTATTATCTCTAAAACAAAGTTGATTAAACTACGCACATCGGTTAAAGTCGGCTGCAATTTCATCTGTCCGGCATCATAGCGCGAAATTTCCAGAGTATCGTTAATTAACCGCACAAGAAGTCTACCACTCTTGAGAACTCGCTCGATACTTTCAAGATTTGTATAGGTGTCTTTGAGTTCTGATTGCTGACGCTGCTGGCGCAGAAATAAGTCTGCGTAACCGATGATTGAAGTTAGGGGCGTTTTCAGTTCATGAGCCAAATGAGAGATACTATCTTTATTAGCGCTAACCAAACGAGTTAACTCTTGGTTAGTCAACCGCAACTGACTTTGGAGTTGTTTAAGCTCTTGTAATCGTCCTTGAGTATAACTGTTAAAGTAACGAGCGATCGCTTCATCAATTACTGTATCAATCAAGCGAACAGCCCCAGGGTAAGCGCATCTAATTTTGTAGCATAAAATACAGATAATTTTGTACAGCTATAGTTTTACAGAGAGATTTGAGTATCTAGAGATGTTAAGTAGTAGGCTAAGGGAACAAAGCGTCTATCTTAGCTAAACGGATCATTCTCATGGGATCAGGTTTTGGATCTCGAAAAAAAATAGTTAAAAGCTCAAAAAAATTGAATATAGCGAATGCGGATGCACGTAAAGAAAAAATGGCATCGATTTTTAGGGAGATAGAAGACCCGCGTGTAGAGAGAAGCCGTGTCCATGTATTAACAGATATTTTAATCATTGGAATATTATCAGCGATCGCAGGTGGCAAGGGATGGGAGGACATGGAAAATTATGGATTGAGTAAATACGACTGGTTAGAGCAATTTTTAGCTTTACCAGAAGGTATCCCAAGTGCAGATACGTTTCGACGAGTATTTGAACGTATTAACCCAAAAGTATTTGAGCGATGCTTTCTTCTGTTGGGTAGAATCAATAGTTGAAACAGTGGGAGCACAGGTAATTCCCATTGATGGTAAGACCCTCAAAGGCTCCTATGATAGAAGACAGGGTAAATTAGCGTTACCGGAAAGTTAGTGCATGGTCGAGCGAACATCGTCTTGTTTTAGGGCAAGTAAAAGTTGCTGACAAATCGAATGAAATTACAGCAATCCCTGCATTATTGGAATTATTAGACATCGCTGGATGTATTATTACGATTGATGCAATGGGTACGCTCTCCAGCAATTGCATCGCAAATTTTTAATGCGAAAGCGGATTATGTCTTAGCACTTAAAGGTAATCATCCAATACTACACCAGCGCTTACCCTGGTAGACATCGCTTGCTTTAAACATATTATTAAAAGTGCGTAGACGCTTCTTCGGCTTGTCGCTAGACATCGCCCTTACAAAAGTTATAAATATAGTAACTTTGTCAGTAAGAACGTTTAATTAGGATGGTGCGTAGGCGTAGCCCGTCGTAGACATTGGTTCATTCTCTATAGTAATTGCAAGTTCGTCTGTCAGCAGTAATTTTAACGCTGATAAATTTCTAATGGTAAATTATCTGGGTCTTTAAAGAAAGTAAATTTTTTACCTGTAATTTCATCAATTCTGATATTTTCTACCTCTAACCCTTTGGATTTTAAATAAAAAACAGTTTCTTCTATATCATCAACTTGAAAAGCAAGATGTCTTAAACCGCAAGACTCTGGTTTACTAGGCCGTTCTGGAGGATTTGGGAAAGAGAATAGTTCGATTTGAGTATTTTCTGCAACTTTTAAATCTAATTTATAAGAATTTCTGGTGGCGCGAAAAGTTTCTTGAATAATCGAAAAGCCTAAAACTTCTACATAAAATTTTTTTGAGCGATCGTAGTCAGAACAAATAATAGCTACATGATGAATGCCAGTGGTTTTCATTGGAGTTTTGCTTTTTTTAGTGCAATTATTAAGAGAGGTACGCAGGTGGGAACACAACCACATTACACTCTCTTAAGTCGACGTTAAAGCTAAAGGCGGGCTGTCCGGGCCACCCCACAAGATTAGATAATTTATTTGTTGGAAGTCCCAAAGATGGAGCCAATAATCTTAATTAAGTAGAACGGTGTGGAAAAACAAAACTATAGTTAAGAAAAATTAAATAGACTCAAACCCTCTTACCTCCTGCCTCATCCAACGATAAATATTTACGCCGACCTAGTTACCGTTAAGCAAACGCTTAAACTCTGCATTGACGGTTTGGTAACACTCGCAAGTGATATTTTCTAGACCTAAGCGGTCAAGAATAGTTATTTGCCCGCGAGTATAGTTAATTAGCCCCGCCCTCTGAAGAATAGAGGCATTGAGGCTAACAGTGGAGCGATTCACACCTATCATTATGCTGAGAAATTCTTGAGTCAGTGAAAAAGTGTCTGTCTCTACTCGATCGGCAGTCATCAGCAGCCAACGGCACATTCGCTGTTCTATTGAGTGCAGGCGGTTACACGCAGCTGATTGGGCAATTTGATTAAACAGCGCTTGCGTGTATCGTCGTAGTATATTGTACAACGGACTATCTGGGGTGACATGAGTTTTAAATGCATCTACTCTCATCCTTAAGCCAGAGCCAGCAACTTGGATAAAACACTCCGCTGGAACCCTATCGGCTCCCAGGAATACTGGAAGACCCACCATTCCCTCATTGCCCACCGTAGCCACTTCGATTGCCGAACCGTCCATCATCACTGTGAGCAAAGAGGCTACGCCATAGTTGACAAAATAGACGTGCTCAATTGGTTGGTTAGGTGAATAAAGTTCTTGCTTGAACTCTAGAGAGACAACCTCCATATAAGGAGCAAGACGAGAGTATTCCTCAGAGGGTAGGGCAGCTAAAAGTTGGTTTTCCACAAGTGCATAATGCTTGAAATACAGATAGCAAAAGGCTGTTTAAGCCAGTCTTATCTGTATTAAATAAACGGTAGCAATCAAAAACCTCTGACAAAAGATTTATCTTTTGTAAATCTTTTATGTTAGCTAACTCACATATATCACATATAATAATTATATGTGAGTTAGCTAACATAGCAGTCTGACTTGTGAAGCTGCTTTAACAGTAATTAGACGATCGCTACTAAGCCCTAAACATTCCCAAACAAAAAAATGGGGTTACGAAAATCACATCGAATTCTGTCACACTTCCCTAATATTGCTTACAATATAGTGGCGATCGGAGCTTCTGCGGGTGGGCAAAAGCCAATAATCCAAATTTTGTCGGCTTTACCAGCAGATTTTCCAGCGGCGATTATTGTAGTTCAGCACATGAATCCTCTCTACCCTAGTCGTCTGGCAGATATCCTCAGTCGCTACACAGCGTTGCCCGTAGAGCAGGCAAAATCAGGGCAAATAATCCGTCCAGGGACAGTTTACACTTATGTTCAAGATCGGCACTTAGTAGTCGATGGTAACGGTAGTCTGTCTCTATTAGAGTCGCCAAAGATGAACTTTGTTCGTCCCTCAGTGGATAAACTATTCATGTCAGTAGCACTTAATTACGGAATTCGGGGGATTACTGTTGTCCTAAGTGGGTGGGGCAGAGATGGTGCTTTAGGAGTGATAGCAATGAAAAAGTATGGCGGCACGACGATTGCTCAAGATGAAACTACTTCGGAGTATTTCGATATGCCCTCAGCTGCTATTGACACCGGAAAAGTAGATTTTGTTCTGACTCCAGAGATGATTGCCAAGAGCTTGTGCAGCCTGTTAATGACGGAATTAGTAGCATAAGGGGTAATTATATTAATTAAATTAGCGGCTTTTTGCTCTGAATTTTGTGCCATAAAGCGTAGCTCCTTTGCAACAATGACACTAGTTGCTAGTTGTACTTGACCAAGCGAACGCAAGTGATTGGCGACATTTGGCACACCTGACATCAAGAAGGAACAGTGATTAGTATCAAGTAGATACATGATTAAAATTCTAGTTTTCTTGAAGTCTGCTTTGGAAAGTTCTTCTCCAACTTGTAAGCGTGTGGCAGAAGTTTGCAACACTGTCGCCGCCCCTTTATCTCCTATTTGTAAAGCGGTTTTGGCGGCTGTTTGTAGGATCGTGGCTGCATCAATGCGATCGCCTTGTTGCAATTTCACCTTGGCTAACTGAGTTTGGCGATACTTCGCCAAGTTCATCAAGTTTTAGTGTTTTCCGCAAGCAAAATGGCATTCGACTTACTAAATTGGCTTGTTTGCTGCGGAGCTTTTGATTGTTAGCGATCGCTTTATATTGAAATAATCTGGATTTCCGTTACTCGGTGCATTGGTTTAGTTGGCTTTTCAGTGGTGATCAGTTGATCAGCTTTAATTTGCAAAGCAGCCGCCACATGAAGTGCATCCATCGCAGCTAAACCGTAAGTACAGGCAATTTGAGAAGCATCCTGCATAATTTGCTCTAAGTCAGTTGCCCAGTGGATGACAGCACTAAAAAATGTTTCGTAAAATTCTGCTTCGTCTTGTTGCTTGTTAAAAGTTGCTTTAGGCAAGACTTCTAACTGAACGAACCGACTTGAGGCAAACTCCAGATTTTCATCGTTAAGAATTTGATGAGCTACGATGCTAACTGACTGAATGCCACAGAAAGCGGTGATGAGTACACCAGAGTCTATGTAAGTCTTCTTACGACTCACGGAATCCACCACGACGTGCAGCAAGTTCAAGTTCAATTTCTTCTTCGTTGAGAAGTTGCAATCCAGCAGCGATCGCTCGTTGTCGGATTGACCATAATTTTTTGGCTAAGGGTGTTTGTGGCACAAAATCAGATTCGGGGAGTGTTGTTTCTGACTCAGATTTAAGTAGTTCAACAAACTCCAAAACTTTTTGTTGTTTTTGGGGTGTCAGTTCTCGCCAATGTTCAAGTAGTTCAACTTCATTACCCATAAATACTTCGCTATTGAATGATTTTTCTATTTTAGTGGCAGAAGCCTTATTTCCTGTTCCCTGCTAAAAAATTTTGCTTGGAGTACAATCGTCTATCATGAACACAAATTTAACTGAAATTTATATTTAATCAGCAAAAAGGCTTATTGCTTTCTCAAAACTTCATATTCAATAAGCAAAAAGGCATATTGCTTACTCAAAATGAGATTTTACTTTCTCAAACCCCAGTTTGCTTTCTCATTTTGGTGTTTTCCGCAAGCAAAAGCAGCTTTTACTTTCTCAAACCCCAGTTTGCTTTCTCATTTTGGTATTTTCCGCAAGTAAAACAAGCTTTTACTTTCTCAAACTCCAGTTTGCTTTCTCATTTTGGTGTTTTCCGCAAGTAAAACAAGCTTTTACTTTCTCAAACCCCAGTTTGCTTGTTTATTTAAGTAATTTACGTATTTATTTTGGTATATTGTTAAGCCGTTAGCTTCCAATGCCTGCGGCGGGCGTAGCGATCGCTTCATTCAACAAGAATCTTTCAATGGCTGACTGGTAACTCTGCTGCCTCATTGGTTAAATATTAAAGTTCGCCAAGGTTTTGAAGCCATGAACCAAACATTGCAAACTAAGGCTGAACACATTACTCAAACTACGACAGGTGCATATTGGCGAAGTGGTCGAGTAGCAAACGATGGATAAACCGATAACGACCACCGATTTGTTGAATTAAGCGACGTTGTGCTGCACGGTTGAGAAATAGGGCATAGTTCCAAGGTATGTAGCCACTGCACCAAAGTACCAAACGTAGGGAAACGTGCTGTATGCAGGCGAATCCTCCACCGTAGAATAATGTAAGTAAAAAAGTAGTAGCTTGGATAATATTCAAAATTAAAGTATCTTTGCTGTTTCCAATAATTCTTCTGCTAAATTTAGTAGTGTCGTAGTTTTTCCGCCTCCCGGCTGTCCTAAAATTAATAACCTGCTACCGATGTCTTTTCGCTGCAACACTTCCACCATGCGATTAATTTGCTGAGGTGGACTTGTATTCTGGTTTGCAGAGATTGTATACAAGGGTTGCAGTGGGTTTCGTCCGACTCTTTCCGGTTGCTCTTGTTTGTCTAGTTCAATCATCAACGACAAAAGCAGAGAATCTTGCGATCGCTTTTTAACCTTTGTTTCTTCTGCTTCCAGTAGTCGCGGTCTTAACGTCGGGTCAATTTGTTCTGGTGCATCTTCTAGCTGTTGCTGTGCCTGTTGATATGTTCCCCACGCAATTAACAGCGTCACAATAATCACAGCACCAATAATTAATAAATCTTTATGCGGGAAATCTGGAATCGTAGGTAATTGGTTAATTAAATAACCTGTCGCAGCTATCCAGAGGTCATTTTCACTAATGCCAATGGTAGCTAATTTAGTTGTTCTACGTTTACTTTTTTCTTTCGAGCCAAATTGCTTAATAATTTCTGATTTAAAATCACCGTAAATTTCTGTTGTTTCTTTGTCGATTCCATATAGGTTAATTCGTCGCAAAAACGCATTTATTTTGATTAAATTAGCAGCTTTTTGCTCTGAATTTTGTGTCATAAAGCGTAGCTCCCCTGCAACAATGACACTAGTTGCTAGTTGTACTTGACCAAGGGAACGCAAGTGATTGACTAGACTTGGCACACCTTCCATCAAGAAAGAACAGTGATTAGTATCAAGTAGATACATGATTAAAATTCTAGTGGCATACGACTAGAATGAACTAGTTGCAGGCATTCTTTAATGTCCGAACCTGACCAACTTCCCACAAACTCTAATAAATCTTCGGCAGTGGAACCTGTTAAAGTATGCTCTACTATAAGTGGTTGCTCTGGTTGGTTATTTGCAGATATGCTGAATTGTTGATGTTTGGTTTGTAACAAATGAACAAAGTCCAAAATTTCCTGTAATAGCGGTTCGGGTAATTTTTCTAGTTCTTGGGTAATCTGTTCTTTAATTGTCATTTTTACCTCTGTATTTACACAATTGTTCAGCCGGAAATTACTTGAGCAATCTTTTCCATCAATTTAATTATCACTTGCCTATCATCGTCGCTAGGCTGGTATTAAAAAGGCTTAGTGCCTTCCAAGCTTAAAAAACACAATGTTTTGTCACTCTACCTGCGGAATATCGGTTACTATTCCTGTAAAACGGTCTTTGATACAATCCTAGTTTTCTTCAGGTCTGCTTCGGAAAGTTGTTCTCCAGCTTGCAGGCGAGTGGCTGAGGTTTGCAACACTGTCGCCGCCCCTTTATCTCCAATTTGTAAAGCAGTTTTAGCAGCCGTTTGTAGCATTGTAGCTGCACCAGTGCGATCGCCTTGTTGCAATTTCGCCTCGGCTAACTGGGTTTGCCGATACTTCGCTAATGTTAAAATAGACTGTTGTACCTGGGGATTAGCATCTGGTTGATAAGCCCGCACTACATCTGCATAAACTGGCACAAGGGGCGAAAGTAAACCTTCTTCGTTAACCAACGGGTCATCATAACGGATTTGCAGATGAGCGATCGCTTGTTTACCTTCTGGCAATTGTCCCAGATAAATGTTCGCCAAAACTACCCGTTCTAAATCCTGCATCAAATCTCCCAAACGCACAGCAAAGCTACCATCAGCTTCGGCTTCCACTGGTAACTCGATTGTGTCTGGGGCAACTTGGGCAATGGGTTTCAATTCTGCTAGTCTGACATTGGGCACTAGAGATAACAGCAAGTAGGCATTAGTTAGCCCAATAGATTGAATCCGTCCAAACAGTCGGCTAAATTGCTCCACAGCTTGTTCAGGGCGTTCAATATAGGCTAAAGTTCCACCACCAACATCGGCAATTTTTTCTAGCAAATCCTGATTCCAGCTATTGCCAAATCCGAAAGTGTTGATAGTTAGGTTTAGCTTGGCAGCCTTTTGCGCCAGTTTAAGACAGCGTTTGTTATCATCTCGCCCAATATCCCACTTCCAAATCCGCAAACTGCTTTCACCATGTCCATCCGTCAGCAGAAACGCCTGGGAAACAGCGCCTTTTGTACCCTTCATCAGTTCTGTAATTCCCAATTCCAAACCATCAGCGATCGCAGTACCGCCGCTAGCAGTCAGTTTGCTTTTTATTTGAGATTTGATGCTTTCGGGGTCTTCAATCGCTTGGTTGGGGATAATGACTTCCGCAGAACCGGAAAAAGCCACAACTGAGATGCGATCGCCTACTTTCAACCGATCGATTAATCCTTCCACAGCCTGGATCACCGTTTTAATTGGTTGTCCATGCATGGAACCACTTCTATCCAAAATCAAGCAGAGATTAAGGGGCAGATTTTGATCGGACTCACCAGCGATAGCAAAAATCGTTATTGCTAGTTGACGTTGGCTACTTGTTTGAGCCAGATCAACATTATTGTCATTTAACGCCGAGAGCAATTTAACTTTCATCTAAACCTGAGTTTACTGGGGAGGGGTATCTTGCAAAACTGTTTTGGAGACAATTCTGGTTTTCTTGCGATCGCTTTCAGATAAATCTCCACCAGATTGTAGCTGGGTGGCAGAAGTTTGCAACACCGTCGCTGCCCCAGTATCTCCCATTTGCAAGGCAGTTTTAGCAGCCGTTTGTAACATTGTCGCCGCACCAGAGCGATCGCCTTGTTGCAATTTCGTCTCGGCTAACTGGGTTTGGCGATACTTCGCTAATGCTAAAATAGAATGCTGCACCTGGGGATTCGGATCTGCTTGATAATTTTTGACTACATGGGCATAAACTGGGATATTTGGTGTAACTAAACCTACTTTGTTGGCGGCTGGATCGTCGTAGCGGACTTGCACATTCGCGATCGCTTGTTCACCTGTTGGCAATTGTCCCAAATAAATATTAGCTAAGATTACCCGTTCTGCATCTTTCATTAAATCTCCCAACCGTACAGCGAAACGTCCATCAGTTTCTTGTTGCAGTGGTAACTCAATTGTGTCTGGTGAAACTTGAGCCACAGGTTTGAGTTCCGCTAGCCGGACATTGGGCATCAGAGAAAATAAAAGATAAGCATTAGTCAATCCCACTGTTTGAACGCGGCTGAACAGGCGATTAAACTCTTCGGCTGCCTGTTCGGGTTTTTGAATATAAGATAAAGCACCTAAGCCAGCATCGGCAATTTTTTCTAAAACATCTTGGTTCCAGTTGTCACCAAATCCCAAAGTATTTAAAGTTAAATTATAGCTAGCAGCCAATTGGGCGAATTTCAAACAACGATTGTTATCACCGTGTTCATTTTCCCCGTCGGTTAATAAGAAGGCTTGGGAAACAGTATCTTTTTTACCCTTCGCCAACTCCTCAATCCCCAAGCGCAGTCCTTCATCAATCGCAGTTCCACCATCGGCGGTGAGGCGATTGATTTGCTGTTTTATTTTCTCTGGATCTTCGACACTTTGATTAGGTACTAAGACTTTGGCACAGTGATCGAAAACTACCACACTGAGGCGATCGCCAGGATTGAGTCTATCTACCAAACGATTCGCTGCTTTTTTCACCGTTTCTAGCGATCGCCCGTTCATCGAACCACTATGATCGAGAATTAAGCATAAATTCAGAGGTACATGGCGGTCTTGATTTTCTGCGATCGCCGAAATCGAAATTCCCAACTGACGTTGACTGTTCAGTTGATTTGCGTCCAAATTACCATCATTCAAGGCAGGCTGCAAATTAACCTTCATAACTCAAAGTCCTTATACAGGATATACATATTAAAAAATAACTTCAAAGCACCACTTTAGCTCTACGGAAAACTTATCCAACACAAATACACTAATATAATCAGAATATCTTAGAAGCCTAGCATTGGCAGATGCGAAGCCACCTTCAGCATTAGGGAGAAATCCGCACCTTGAGGGAAGCGTGCATCGCGCTAGGATGTATTACAGTTAACGGCATAGTTTCAGGCGATCAGTTGCTATGGACATTTCCCCAATTAAGGCTGTTCAAGCCCCATATTACGGCGATAACTTTTACCGGACACCACCGCCAGATTTGCCTTCCCTCTTATTGAAGGAGCGAATTGTTTATATTGGGATGCCACTGGTACCTGCTGTCACGGAATTAATCGTAGCCGAATTGCTGTTTTTGCAATCCGACGACCCCGAAAAACCAATTAAAATCTATATCAACTCCACCGGCACTTCCGGTTACAGTGGCGAACCCATTGGCTTTGAAACCGAAGCCTTCGCCATCTATGACACCATGAGATATATCAAGCCTCCGATCCACACCATCTGCGTCGGTTCCGCGATGGGTATGTCAGCGATGCTACTCAGCGCTGGTACAAAAGGTTGCCGCGCTAGTTTGCCTCACTCCTCGATTATCCTGCATCAGCCTAAGAGCTACGCCCAAGGTCAAGCAACGGATATTCAAATTCGCGCTAGGGAAGTTTTGGTAAATAAAGGGGCATTAGTTGATATCTTACATAACACCACTGGACAGCCCCCAGAAAAAATTACTAAAGACATGGATCGGCTGTTATATCTAACACCCTATGAGGCAAAGGAATACGGGCTGATTGATCGAGTTTTTGAGAAAGAAGAACTCGCGAATCCCCCACTCCCTGCCAGTGTCCTTTAATTTGTCTTTTATCATTCGTCTTTTGTCCTTTGTTAATAACCAAAAATTATTAATGACCAATGACTAATGACTAATGACCAATGACCAATGACTAATGACTAATTAAAAACGGAGTAAATTATGCCTATAGGCGTTCCTAAAGTTCCTTACCGGATGCCCGGAGGACAATATACAGATTGGATTAGCATCTACGATCGCCTCTACCGGGAACGGATTATATTCTTGGGACGAGATATTGATGATGAAATTGCCAATCAAATTATCGCTGTAATGCTGTATCTGGACTCAGACGATCCAGGTAAAGATATTTATTTATACATCAATTCTCCTGGTGGAATGGTTACATCTGGCATGGCTATTTTTGACACCATGCAACATATTAAATCAGATGTAGTGACTATTTGCGTGGGTTTAGCTGCTTCAATGGGGTCTTTCCTGCTGGCAGCTGGCACCAAAGGCAAACGGTTAGCATTGCCTCACTCACGGATTATGATTCACCAGCCTTCAGGTGGCACCCGTGGACAAGCAACCGATATCGAAATTGAAGCTAGAGAGATTCTGCGGATTCGTCACCAGCTCAATGGGATATATGCCGATAAAACAGGTCAGACCATAGAAAAGATTGAAAAAGATATGGATCGTGACTTTTTCATGTCTGCCGAAGAGGCAAAACAATACGGTTTAATTGACCGTGTGATTGAAGAACGAACCTCGGTAATAACAGGGGAGTAGGGAGTAGGGAGTAGGGGGGATGAGGAAGCAGGGGGAGCAGGGGGAGCAGGGGGATGAGGGAGATGAGGAAGTAGGGGAAGCAGGGGAAGAATTATAACTCCTAACTCCTAAGTCCCCACTCCCCATTACCCCTTATCCCCTTCAGGGGCCCCACCTTCCCCACTCCCCACTCCCCTTCTTTAAACAAACTGTCAACATTGAACTTTAAAATAGAAAATTAGCCTTTATCATTAATAGTCCGGGCTTGAAGCTGATATTGACAGATAATAGCCAATAGCTAAATATTCGATAGCTGATAGCTCAAGATGGATCTTGGAGATTGCTACCGTTTACTAGGTTTAAGATCGGGAGCTTCTTTTGCTGACATCAAAACGTCTTACCGACGACTGGCGCAGCAATATCATCCCGATATCAACCCAGATGACAACAAAGCCAAAGATAAGTTTATTGCCTTAACAGAGGCTTACAAACTCCTGCTGACGGTAGTATTACCAGAGGAAATTGGCGCACATTCAAGTCAGGTGTCAACGTCTGGACGTGACGACGCTAAGGCAACGCAGCGGCAGAAAACACCAGTCACAACGGTGACAAGCCAAGAATCAGGGAAACCAAAGCCGCCGAATCTATTGGAAATAGAAGAACGGCTGAAGTGGAAGACTTATGAACAATTGCAGCGATTTTTGCAAGAAAGACGATTTCCGCAAGCGATCGCCCTGGCGGAAGCTTTAGCAGATCGTTTATCAACAGATGCAGAAGTCCGTCAATGGCTAGCGATCGCCTATCAAATTTGGGGACGGGCGCTAATTTCCGAAAAACAACTACTCAAAGCCAGAATTTATCTCAAAAAAGCCTTGAAAACAGACCCACATAATAAAAGTCTCTGGTATGAAGTCCAGCGTGATTTCCAGCGCTTGGAGCAAATTTTTTAAAGATTTACAAAATTTATTGAAAACCAAAATTTCGTTTCCAGGTTCTAAAAAAGAAATGGTCTTCATTGGGCTGCTACCACTGAGACGGGAGGCGGGAGCCTCTCAAAGAGCATTCCCAGTCTGAGACTGGGAACGAGGTACAAATTACGAATTACGAATTACCGCCATCCACGTAGCACTGCTCCCAAGGTAGCGATTCCCTCGACAATCTTCTTAGTTGGTTGAAAGCTAAAAGCTAACCTGATGGCGTCATCTCCCTGTCCATTGGCGTAGCAGCGAGTTCCTGGCAGAAAACTGATGCCTTGTTCATTGGCAGCAGTTAGGAGTGCTTTGGCACTAATGTCTGGCGGCAATTTACACCAAACGAAAAAGCCACCACCTGGGCGCAAAGCAACTACATCACTGGGAAACTCTTGAGCGATCGCTTCTAACAACAAATTACACTTATGCTTGTACCAGGCGATTAGCTCCTGAATATGATAATCTAGTTTGCCTGTAGCACAGTAGCGGCCAACCACATGGCTGACAAATGGCCCCACAGGGCCTTCACTTTTGAACATTGCCAACCGCTCAATAATTGCTGGATTGCCACAAGCCCAGCCTAGCCTGATACCAGGCGCAATGATTTTCGAGAAAGTATTCACGTATAATACCCACCCCTCCGGGTCTAGGCTTGCCAAGGATGGCATAACTTCGCCTTGGAAGCGCAAATCGCTGTAGGCATCGTCTTCTACCACCAACACGCCATACTCAGCCGCTAACGCTACCAGTTTTTGGCGGCGAGATAACGGCATAGTAGCGCCTGTGGGATTATGAAAAGTGGGTATGGTGTAAATAAATCGGGGTCGAATGCCCCGTTTCTTCAACTCGCTCAAAGTTTCTTCTAGGGCATCCACATCCATTCCCATCTCATCAACAGGAATAGTAATTAGGCGTGCGCCAGCCTGGACAAATCTACTAACTACTCCCAAGAAGGTTGGCCCTTCCACAATTACAACATCACCAGGTTCAACAAATACATCTGGTAGCAAACCCAAAATCTGACTGGAACCGTAGCCAACAATCACGCGATCGCGATCGGCAGGGATTCCTTGAGCTTGCAAGCGGAGGATTATTTGTTCATAAAGTTGGGCTGAAGGGGGCCCGTAATTAAGAGCGATCGGAGCTTCTTCTGCTAGTACAGCCGCACTTGCAGCAGCCAAGTCAGCGTGGGGAAAGAGAATTGGGTCAGCTAAACCATAGGCAAAGCTGACAGTGATGATTTTGGTTAACTCTGTACCATAGGTTGGTGGTGTGATATTTCTAGCTCGTTCTGCAAATAAATCAGTAATTTGGTAAGCAGGGGTAGTGGGAGCCATAAGCAATTAAAAATTGGGAATTAGAATACAGAACACACAAGAAGGCGATTAGCTAAAAGTCAAACAGATGTATTCTTTCTTATAACATCATGACAAGTATCGTAAATATTGACTGATAGAACAGAATTACTATCTATAGTGAAATTAATTAACTTTAGGTGGCAGCAGCTAATTCTAAGCTTAGGCTGCTTACTACTGATTATTGCCTGTCAGAGTTTATATCCCAATAACCCAGACGCTAAATCTCTCAAAGTGGCCACAGACCCCACCTTTGTCCCTTTTGAAATCCAAACAGCTAGCGGTAACTTGGAAGGCTTTGATATTGATTTGATGAATGCGATCGCTAAAGTAGCAGGTTTTGCAGTCCAGTTTGAAAGTCTGCCCTTTGATGGCATGATCTCGACCTTGCAAGCCAAAAGAGTTGATGCAGCAATTAGTGGAATCACAATTACCGCAGAACGCCTGAAAACAATTGCTTTTTCACGACCTTATTTTAAAGCCGGACTTGCGATCGCAGTCCGCGAGGACAATCAAAATATTAAAAACTTCAATAGTCTCAAAGGCAAAAAAATTGCTGTCCAAATAGGTTCTACTGGGGCAGATTTTGCCAAAACCATCCCCAACGCCAAAATTAATACTTTTAATTCTGGGCCAGAATTTTTCCAAGACTTACTTAATGGCAACGTTGATGCTGTGATTAGCGATGCTTTTGCGACTTTGTATGCGATTAAAAATGGCAAACTCAAAGGCATCAGAGTTGTTGCAGATTTGCTCACTGAAGAATACTACGGGATTGCTATGCCCAAGAATTCCCCCCATTTGGATGCAATTAACAAAGGTATAGCGACTTTGTTATCCAATAGCAATTACAAGCAAATTTATCAAAAATGGTTTGACGCTGAACCTCCACAATTGCCAGACTCTTGAAATTGGGTACTGGGGATTGGGTATTGGGGACTGGGGGTTGGATAGTAGAAAAATTATTTTACAGTCCCCAGTCCCTAGTTCCCACTCCCCAGTCCCTAGTTTCCAGTCCCCAGTCCTTATGCCCCACTCCCCATTTATAAGGAATTAGCTGCCAATATATGAAATATTTATCTAAGATGCGTCACAATTAATACTGCCACCAAAATTCATTGATAAACTACAATCTACTGTAGTCAGGGACAGCCAATTGTGGCACCTTGGATCTTAGTGGCTAGAAGCACCTGGGAACGAACGGGAATAAAGGAACTTCCACTATGCTGATTTGCCCTCAGTGTAAATTTGAAAACCCCAATAGCAATAAATTCTGTCAAAACTGTGGCACGTCCCTGACTCATAAGGTCTGTCCTGAATGCAGTACCGATGATGTACCTGTGAATGCACTACGTTGTCATAACTGTGACACAGAATGTGGAACAGTGTTTTGGGCAATTATTGCTCAAGAAACGACTGGGGAAGCTTTGAAAGTAGAAGGGGATGTGGGAGATGTGGGAGGTGAGGGAGATGAGCAAGCAATACCCTCCTCATCTCCTATATCACCTAGTTCTCAAATTACATTAGGCTCCTATTTAGACTCCCAAGAGCGCTATCAATTGTTAGATACGCCACTTGCCCAAACGGAAACTGCCATTATTACTGATGTGGGTGTGAAAGTTCTAGACTGCCAGCCGTATGAAATATCACCCATTGAGGCAATACTAGCAAGGCAAGAATCAGATTTGCTAACGCCATCAGTGGAAGCGAGTGAGATTCCTCGCCTTGCTAAACTTTATATTGCTTTACAATCCCAAGGTGAGCGAGGGATACCGCCGATTCACGATGCATGGCAGCAAGGTGATATACAGGTATTAATAATCGAAAACCGCTCGGATTGGCAGCATTTACTCGACCTGTGGCAAGAAGAAACAACCAGTTCGTTAAAAATTTTACACTGGTGTTATGAAATGACCCAACTTTGGGCAGTATTGGAACCAGTAAATTGTCGTCAAAGCCTTTTAGATTTGTCGAATTTGCGATTGGATGAAGACCAAACGTTGGCGCTACAAAGGTTGTATGTAGAATCATCGAATTCTCAGCCCGCCACGGAGTCGCCAGAAGATGCTCAAAGCCAAGGATCTACCATACCAGAGGAGCCATTAACTATCCAAGCTTTGGGACGGGTTTGGCAAGCACTATTTAGACAGTCTCAAAGAACTCAATTTGGCTCCGTAGTCCAGATGTTGGGGGATTTAGAAGTAGGTAAGATTGAGACAATCGCCCAATTGCGATCGCGTTTGGAGGAAATCTCTGTTGAAATAGAAGCACTAGTAAGCGCAACTTTGCCCCCAATAAAGGAGAAAAATACTGCTGTGTCCACTATCCCGCAATCAGATGAGTTAGAAGATATCATTAGCAAAACTGATGATATGCCAACTGTTGTGCTGGCGATGCAGTTAAGTAGCTTAGAAGATGCAGGACGCACAGATGTGGGGCGTCAACGTCATCATAACGAAGACAACTTTGGTATTGAAACCAAAATTCAGAAACTGGAGTTCCCCAAAAGTCGAGTTTTGGAAGGGCATGGTTTGTATATTCTCTGTGATGGTATGGGTGGACACGCTGGCGGCGAGATAGCCAGCGAGTTGGCAGTCAACACCCTACGGCAATACTTTCAACAACACTGGATTGGCAACCAGCTGCCAACAGAAGATAACATTCGTGAGGCAGTGTATTTAGCTAATGAGGCGATTTACAAGCTTAATCAACAAGATGCTCGTTCTGGAGTTGGGCGTATGGGTACAACTTTAGTAATGCTTTTAATTCAAGATACTCAAGCAGCAGTCGCTCATGTGGGAGATAGCCGTCTCTATCGCCTGACGCGTAAGCAGGGACTAGAACAAGTCACAGTAGATCACGAAGTTGGGCAACGGGAGATTAACCGAGGAGTGGAAGCAAGCATAGCTTACGCCCGCCCAGATGCTTATCAACTTACCCAAGCCTTGGGGCCTCGTGATGAAAACTCGATTAATCCCGACGTCGGCTTTTTCGACATCAATGAAGATACTCTTCTGCTGTTGGCATCGGATGGTCTATCAGATAATGATTTACTAGAAACCCATTGGCAGACTCACTTAGAACCCTTACTTAGTTCTGGTGTTAACTTAGAACGGGGCGTTACAGAATTAATTGATTTGGCAAATCAACACAACGGTCACGACAATATTACTGGTATACTTATTCGGGCAAAAGTACGCCCAAATCTGGAAAGTTAAAAATTAGTGGGGAGTGGGGAGTGGGGAATGGGGAATGGGAAATAATTTTGCTACTCCCTACTCCCTACTCCCTACTCCCTGTTCCTCTTAGCTTTGTGGGGAGTGAGGAATGGGGAATGGGAAATAATTTTCCTACTCCCTACTCCCCACTCCCTACTCCCCACTCCCTGTTCCTCTTAGCTTTTAGGTTGTATTGTGGTTAGTCTGACCCTGTTAGAACCGCAACAGAAAACTCTCCTTCAGCAGTGGTGCTTTGAGAACTCCTCCATAATTCGGATTGGTCGAGCGGCAGATAATCACGTTGTTTTAAATGATAGTTTAGTTTCGCGGCATCATCTAGAACTGAGAAAAGTTGGTGACGCTAGCAATGGCGATGCTTGGCAGCTGATTAGTCAGGGTACAAATGGGACTTTTCTCAACGGTATCCTTGTACTTCAGAGTCCATTACCAGATAATTCCCTTTTGCAATTGGCACAGGGAGGCCCAATACTGCAATTCCAAATTCAGGAGGTAACAGTACTGGAAACTGGTTTGCGATCGCAACAAGAAGGGACAGAAGAAAACGCCGCCGAGACGCTTTACTCAGCCAAAAATCTGGCAAATTCATCCTCCACTTGCACGCACGAAGGCAATTCCCCAAACAATCTGTTTTGCATCCACTGCGGTCAACCTCTCTCAGTCCAACAAAGAATTCGTCATTATCAGGTGTTGCGAACTCTCGGACAAGGAGGTATGGGTACTACCTATCTCGCTTGGGATGAGGCTGGTGTGATTGCGAGTGTGCCACAACTGCTGGTGTTGAAGCAAATGAATGCTGATATGCTGAAAATTGTCAAAGCTCAAGAGTTATTTGAGCGAGAGGCGCACACTCTCAAATCCCTTAACCATCCTGGAATTCCCAAGTATTATGATTTCTTTGTAGAAGGCGGAAAAAAATACTTGGCAATGGAATTAATTCACGGACAAGATTTGGAGAAACGTGTCTATACCACCGGCCCAGTAACACCAAACCAAGCGATCGCTTGGATGATCCAAACCTGCGATATTTTAGACTATCTTCATAGCCAAGAGCCTCCACTGATTCACCGCGATATTAAACCCGCCAATTTAATGGTGCGAAGTTCAGTCAATCGCATAGTGGTGCTAGATTTTGGCGCAGTTAAGGAAATTGGCACAGCGCCCGGTACTCGAATTGGTGCAGAAGGTTACTGCGCTCCTGAACAAGAACGAGGCCAACCTTTAACTCAATCTGATTTGTATGCAATTGGGCCAACGCTGATTTTTTTGCTCACAGGCGAAAACCCTTTCAAGTATTACCGCCAACGAGGGCGAAACTTCAGGTTTGATGTGGCAAAAGTTCCCACCATTAGTTCCCAATTAAGAGATGCAATCGATCGCGTTACAGAACCATTGCCACGCGATCGCTATCAAAATGCAAAGGAATTGGCTGCGGCTTTAGCTGCTTGCAAAGTTTAGGGAGTGGGGAGTGGGGAGTGATAAATATTAAAAATTCCTACTCCCTATTCCCTATTCCCTACTCTTCATCCCAAGTTTCTACAGCTAGCAATTCACTAACTGGGTCTTGCATACTAAAGCCAAAGTCAAGCAGTTCTTGTTTCCAGTGTTGCCATTCATTACCGTAGAGCAAAGCGATTTTCCAGATGCTATCGCTTGGCTTGATAATATTCGATTCTATGAGTGATTGCACATTGCGCTGCAATTTCACCATTGGGTGAATCACTTTTTGAGTCATAACCTCGATTGAATTCTGATTTTGTGGGTAAATGCTTAATTAAAACTGCTTTCCATTCTGCAATTGTTGCCGGCCCGTAGAGTGGTGTAATTTGGTAAAGCTAGTCTTAACTTTTTAACTATACCATAACAAACTCCACTAAGTTACTAGCAAATTCGGTTTTGTACGGTAATTACCACCAGAAAACCTGAATTTTACCAAGCAGTCCTGAAACTTTTTGCAGAAACCAGACAAAAGTTTTGGGAGAAGGGGTAAGGGATGTTTATGTTTACCCTTTTTCCTTTAATCTTTGACCATTTTGTTTTTCCTCTTTACCTCTACCTTTTTTCTGCAAGAGTGCAACACTACCTTTCGTAAGATATCTATTGTGGATGCCAAGCAGAATAATTAGTCCTCAGGGAAGTTCCACTAAGTAGTGTGACTGAGGACTACTGGGAAAATTCTGTTTGTTTAAATTAGGGAAAATATGCTTGCTTGTTGAAGAAGCTATAGGATATGAGCTAGTTTGAAAGTTTTTGACTGACAGGGAAATTTGCAATTGAGTAAAAATATCTACTCTTTGTGTTGATTTAAATGTTATTTACAATATCGCAAACATCTGGCTTTAGGTAAATTAATTGCAAATCTTTATATAATTTTAATGCTTTGCTCAGAGAATAAGACCTGGAGGGTTGGGGCACTTTGAGGTATAGGAGCGATCGCATGGCAAAATTGTTGGTGCAGCCTGGGTTTAGCATAAAGTTCCCTCGTCTTCAGAGTCAGCATTTGAAGTTTGTGTAAAAAATTTTTAGCGAAGATGTTAGTTTCTGTTGAGCAGATGGGTATCCTCAGAACGGGAGGCTTGCTGATACCTAAGTATTTACCGCAGCAAGTATGTGAGGCATGGCTGGTTCAGACGAAGAATACCTAATTACCCGCAAAAAGCAGATTCAGCGGCGACAAAAGATTGTCACGATAGTGTCAATGTTCTCGTTTTTTGGTTCTACGGTATTTGCAGTTATTCCAGCAATCCAACAGGCTACTCAACCTAAGCCAGCAACTGCGTCTGCTTCTCCTGAGTCAGGATTACAGCAACAGGCGCAGGGCTACGAGTTGGTTTTACAACGGGAACCAGAAAACCAACTTGCTTTAGAGAAACTGTCTTTGCTGCGGTTGCAATTGAAGGATGCTAAAGGTGCGATGGAACTTTTGGAGAAACTGGTGAAGTTACATCCTGAGCGGCAAGATTACAAAGTTGTATTAGAGCAGATAAAAAAGCAAGAGGGAAAGAACGTCTCCGCTCAATAAAAATGAGGCGCATTGGTCAATCTCTAAAGGTAATATGATATGTCTTTCCACTCTCAAAGCGAATATCCTAATAATGAAACTTATCTTTCTTCATCTGTATTAGTAGGAAAAGAGTTTGAAAAACAAGGATGGTTGTTATTTGAGAATATTGTTGATAATCAATTAGTTGAAAAATTGAAGTTAGACCTCGATAAAGCAAATGCAATAGCTCGTCATATTCAAGTCAAGAATAATGTAGCACAAAATACTGATGGAACGACTAATCACCTATTGGGATTGGGTGACAGCTTTATGGAATTTTTAGAAAGAATGTATTTGAAACAAGCAATAACAAGTTACTTTGGTGGTAACTATATTTTGAATATCTTTGGTGGTGTAAATAATCTTAAGAATTGTCGTTCTTATCTTTTGAATATTCATAGAGATATTCGCAGTTTTACAGGCAATCTAAAATTGATGCTTCAAATGATTGTCATGCTAGATGATTTTACACTAGAAAATGGTGCAACTTACTTCATGAATGGAGGACATTATCTAGCAGATCGCCCATCTGAAAAATTATTCTACGAAAATTCCAGTCGCGCTGTTGGAAAAAGTGGTAGCATCATTCTTTTCGATGCTAACCTTTGGCATGCGGCAGGAAGCAATCAGACGGATGAGCCTAGACGCGCTCTTACACTTTGTTTTACTAAGCCTTTTGTCAAACAACAGTTGGATTTACCTCGATACTTTGGATATGAGTATGCAGCCCATTTTTCGGAAGAAATGAAGCAGATCCTTGGATATAATGCTCTAGTTCCAACAAATTTAGAAGAATGGTATCAACCTCTAGAAAAGAGATTTTACAAACCAGGACAAGGTTAATTTATTAATGCATTATAACCCATCTAAAGAGAGACTTACTATGAGAGATTACAATATAGAATATTCAACCTTTAATACTAATGACCTTGACAAAAAATATGAGTATAGCTTTGACAAACTCCTAAGACGCTATATGCTGCGTTCTTTTTTACCATTTTTGTCATCGGGTAAGGCATTAGAGTTAGGTTGCTTTCAAGGAGAATTTACTGAGATACTAATCGATCACTTCACAGATATCACCGTTGTTGAAGCTGCTGACACTTTAGTAAAATATGTAAAAAATCGTGTGGGATGTAAGGTTAAATTCATTAACTCAGTCTTTGAAACACTGGAATTGCAAGACAAGTACGATGCTATTTTTCTAATTCATACGCTTGAACATTTAGATGATCCTGTCTTTGTTTTACGTAAAATTAATTCCTGGTTGTCAGATCAGGGACTCCTTTTCATAGCTGTCCCCAATGCAAATGCTCCATCTCGGCAAATTGCCGTTAAGATGGGTCTTATTTCTCACAACACGGCAGTTACTGAGGCAGAGTTTGCTCATGGACATAGAAAAACTTATGCTTTTGATAGCTTAGAAAAAGATACTATTGATGCTGGTCTTAATATTATTAATCGAGGTGGTATATTTTTCAAAGCATTAGCCAATTTTCAATTTGATAAATTATTAAGTACTGACATAATTTCAGAGTCCTATTTAGAAGCTTGCTACAAATTAGGAATGCAATACCCGGATCTCTGCGCTAGCATTTTTCTGGTTTGCAAAAAAGGTCTTATCCAAAAATAAGAAAACAAAGTGCTATTTATGAAGATTACTATAATGCAGCCATACTTATTTCCCTATATTGGGTATTTTCAGCTTATAAATATGGCAGATAAATTTGTAATTCATGATGATGTACAATATATAAAAGGAGGTTGGATAAATAGAAACCGAATTCTACTAAATAGAGAACCTTACCTGTTTACATTAAGCATAAAAAATGATTCTGCTTTTTTGAACATTAATCAAAGATTTTTTACAGAAAATTTTGATAAAGAAAGAAAAAAATTATTAAATATAGTAGAGTTATCTTATAAAAAAGCGCCTTATTATTCAAATATTAAAAAGTTATTAAATTGTATTTTGTACGTAAATGAAATTAATATTTCACAGATGATAACGCATAGCCTAAAGCTCATATGTGATTATTTAGATATAGGTACAGAATTTTATTTTTCTTCAAAACTGAATAAAGACAATACTTTAAAAGGAGAACAACGGGTTATAAGTATAAACACTTGTTTAGGGTCTGACCATTACATAAATTCAATTGGAGGAGAAAAATTATATTCAAAAGAGGTGTTTCAAAAAAATAATATAAAGTTATCCTTCTTTCAATCAAGACTTGTCGAATATAATCAATTTGATAATAATTTTGTTCCTTGGCTTTCAATCATTGATGTTTTAATGTTTAATGATAAAGAAAAAATTCAAAAAATGTTGAATGAATATGATTTAATTTAAATAAAATGACAGTTGATTGATTAGATATAAAAAAGATAAGTAGTGATGATAATAGATATTTTATTTCAGAGTAACAATCAGACTTATAAATATTTAGTTAAATATAAATCTATGTGAGGTTTTAAAGATTAACATGAAGGCTAGAGTAAAACCAATTGGAGGTTTTTTTGAGTTAGAAATTCAAAATAAAGATTACAATTATCATTCTAATGCAATTGCTCTTAGTAATGGAAGAGCTTGCCTAAATCTCATACTTAAACACATTAATGCTCAGAAAATATGGATACCATTTTACACTTGTGATGCATTGTTAGAACCGATTATAAATAATCAAATTTCTTATAGTTTTTACTCAATTAATATAAATTTAGAACCAACTGAAAGTTTTGAATTAAAAGAAAATGAGTATTTTCTTTATATCAATTATTTTGGAATAAAGAACAAATTTATTGAATCCTTAATTAAGAAGTATAGCAATCAAATTATCATCGATAATACTCAAGCATTCTTTGATCGGGAAAATAGTAAAACTTGGTCTTTTAATTCTGCTAGAAAGTTTTTTGGTGTACCGGATGGAGCATATCTTTATACCCCTTATCATATTGCTGTTGACTATGAAAGGAATACTGATTTGAGTTGTAATTATTTATTTAATCGTTTATTAGGAAAGCAGAAACAAGCATATCAAGAATTTATAGAATATGAAAAAGGATTGGATGATGAAATTAAAAAGATATCAATAGTTTCTGAATATTTACTAGCTAATATTGATTACCTAAGTATTGCTCATAAGCGTCGGTATAACTTCAATTATTATCATTCTATCTTTGAAGAAATTAATCAATTTAATTTGCCTTTAGCAGCTAATTCTATTCCTTACCATTATCCTCTTTTGATCAAAAATATAATAGATAAAAATCTATTATATGAACGAAATATTTTTATTCCAATGTTATGGAAAGATACAACACAGAGAAGATTAGAAGGATTTGATTTTGAACAGAATTTAACACAAAAATTAATTGCACTTCCAATAGATCATAGATATAAAATTGACGATCTAGATTATGTTATTGAATCATTAAAAAAACTATTAAGTATCTAAAAATGTTTATATTAAGAGAGATTTCAAAAAAGGATATAAAAACAATTAATGCATGGAGAAATGATTCTGAAATTATTAATTTTCTTGGTTGTAATTTTCTTTATATTTCAGAAGAAATAGATGAAAACTGGTATGATAACTATCTTAACAATAGAGATAAAAATGTTAGACTCTCTATTCTTGAATCAGATAATAATCATCTTATTGGCAATGTTTACTTAACAAATATTCAATCTATTAATCGTTCTGCTGAATTTTCAATTGTCATCAGTAATAAAAATTACTGGTCTAGAGGTATTGGAGAAGCGGTGTGCCAAGAAATTATTAAGCACGCTTTTATTAATTTGAATCTTAATCGTATTTATCTTTATGTTCTTGAGCAAAATACTAAAGCTATTAGGATGTATGAAAAAGTTGGTTTTTTACTAGAAGGAAAGTTGGAAGAGGCAGTTTATAAAAATGGTAGCTATCATAACACTCTGGTGATGGCAATTCTTAGAAATAATTACAATAAAGATATTCAAAAAAATAAAAATTTTATATAGAATAAATGTTCTTTTTAATAGTCGTAAATACTACAATAAGTAGATTTTGCGAATTTGACACGATAATAAATAGTATGAATGCATTATATAAGAAATAAACCAATTTTAAAATGATAGTTTTTGGGAATTTTTGGGTAGTTTAATAACTAGGAGAACTACTAAAAGTTTGACCGTAGCAACCTCTTATACATAGCAATTTTCAGTAGTAAATTATTTCCTTTTTATAGCTGAGTCAAGTTGAAACATTTTAAATCTGGTAACAGCAAAGTTATGTCCCAATTTATCAATGATATTATCCATGCTTTTTATGTAAATATTCATACTTTTCAGGAAAATAACTGGGATTATGATAGGTTTCAAACATTATCAAAGGATCATACCAACAGCCAGATTTTTATAGACTCATATAGTTATTATCTTAAGTTTCTTTTCCAAAATCAGGAAAATTTTCAGCGAGTTCACGAAATTCTAGCTGATTCTGAGTCTAAAAATTGGTTAACAAACTTATTACTTTTCCGACTGGTAGGACATCTACACTTTAAATTACCTAGCAATAATGAACAACACTGGCGAGACAGACACAAAGCTAAGGAAATGATGGTTTCAGAATCTGATACGGATTACTCTGGTATTTTTGGTGAATTGCAAAAGTATGCAGTTAGCTTTGAAGATCAACATATTACTATTGATTGCTGGTGGGGCAATGTAGCTTGGACATTTTTGTTCAAGCAGTATTATTTTAATAGAAATAATGTTCAAATATGTCCTGAACCAGGAGATTATGTTATTGATGCTGGTGCGTGCTTTGGTGATACAGCAATAGCTTTTGCATCAAGTATTGGTTCAGAAGGTAAAGTTTTTTCGTTTGAAATAGAGCCAAATAGTTTAGATGTATTTTGCTACAATTTGATGCAGAATCAGGATTTAGCAGAGAGAGTATTTATTAGTGATTATGCTCTAACCGATAGTTCAGAAACTCAGCTTTATTTACATGGGGAAGGACCTGGTGCAAATATTAGTAACACTCCATCGGAAATACCTATAGCTACTATCACAATTGATCAATTTGTATATGAAAAAAGTATAGATAGAGTGGATTTTATTAAAATGGATATTGAAGGTGCTGAGTTAAGTGCCTTACATGGAGCTGTAGAAACTATCCGAAAGTTTCGTCCAAAACTTGCTATTTCTGTATATCATCACCCAAATGATCTTTTTGATATTCCTATTTTTATCCATAGTTTAGATATTGGCTACCAGTTGTATATAGAACATTACACAATACATTCTGAAGAAACAGTGCTTTACGCCAAAGTTATGGAATAAAAAATAAAAATTATTTTTGCTTTTTAAGATATCAAAGATCCTCACTTTTAAAATGTCCTATAATAATTGGTTTAAAACCTTTTCTAAATTTTCCCAAATACAAAATTAAAAAGCGCTACAAATGGAACAACAATTGAATAATTTAGCTATATTTACTGGCACACCAACCTTCACAGAAAAATTACACGTTGGTCGTCCTAATATTGGAAACCGCGAACGCTTACTTAATCGCATCAATGACATCTTAGATAAAAGATGGCTAACGAATAATGGCCCTTATGTACAAGAATTTGAGCAACGCATTGCTGAATTTATCGGAGTAAAGCATTGCATTGCTAGCTGTAACGCTACAGTAGCATTAGAAATAGCCATCCGCGCTGCGGGTTTAAAAGGTGAAGTTATTGTCCCTTCTTTTACCTTTATTGCAACTGCACACGCTCTACAATGGCAAGAAATTACTCCTGTATTTTGTGATATTGATCCTAAAACCCATAATATTGATCCAAAGCAAATAGAGCAATTAATAACTCCACGTACTACAGGTATCATTGGTGTTCATTTGTGGGGTCGTCCCTGTAGCGTGGAAGCTTTAAGTGAAATTGCCCATACCCACAACTTAAAGTTAATGTTTGATGCGGCTCATGCTTTCGGCTGTTCACATCAAGGACGTATGATTGGTAGCTTTGGAGATGCTGAAGTTTTTAGTTTCCATGCTACTAAATTTTTGAATACATTTGAAGGCGGAGCAATTGTAACTAATAATGATGAATTAGCTGCAAAAATTCGCCTGATGACTAACTTTGGTTTTACTGGTATGGATAACGTTATCTATATTGGTACAAACGGGAAAATGCATGAAACATCAGCGGCAATGGGTTTGACAGGACTTGAAAACTTAGAAGAGTTTGTTACTATCAATTATCGTAATTACCAACAATATAAACAAGAGTTACAAAATCTTCCTGGCCTAAGACTTATTACTTATGACAGAACGCAAAATTGTAATTATCAGTATATTGTTTTAGAAATTGATGAAAAAAAATTTGGTATAAGTCGAGATTATTTAGTTGAAATATTACAGGCTGAAAATATTATCGCTCGAAAGTACTTCTATCCAGGTTGTCATAATATGGAACCTTATCGTTCTTATTTTCCTTACAATAGGCTATTGCTACCTGAAACTGAAAAACTTGTCAATCGAGTACTCTGCCTACCAACAGGTACGGCATTAAAACCAGAAGATATCAGCAAAATTTGTCAAATCATTAGGTTAGTTGTCGCAAATAGTTGCGAACTTTCTAAAGTTCGATATTATTTACACATCTAAAATTTACATCTTAGAGGTAAAAGCATGAAAGTTAGCGTTTTAATGGTTACTTATAACCATGAAGATTTTATTGCTCAAGCAATAGAAAGTGTATTGATGCAAAAAGTTTATTTTGAATACGAACTTGTAATAGGTGAAGATTGTTCTACAGATAATACACGTCAAATTGTAATTGAATACCAAAGAAAATACTCAGACAAAATTCGCTTATTATTACCTGAAGTAAACTTAGGGGCGCACAAAAATTTTTTAAATACATTCAAAGCCTGTCAAGGTCAGTATCTAGCAATATTAGAAGGTGATGACTACTGGACTTCAAGCGAAAAACTACAAAAACAAGTAGATTTTTTAGATAAAAACCTAGATTTTGCTATATGTTTTCACAATGTATTAGTATTTTGGCAAGATAACAGTCACTCACCTGCAATTTTCCTACATAATCAGCCAAAAACGTCTACTATAGAAAACTTATTAATAAACAATTTTATTTCTACTCCTTCAGTAATGTATCGTGCTGGTTTAGTACAAAATTTTCCTGATTGGTTTTATGAACAAAGTATGGGAGATTGGACTTTCCATATTTTAAATGCACAGCATGGAAAAATTGGATATATTGATGAAGTTATGTCAGCCTATAGGATTCATCCAAAAGGAGTATGGTCTAATAAAAGCCGAGAATGGCAACTAAAAGAAACAATTAGAATGCTTGACACTATAAAATATAATTTGAGTTTTCAATATCAAGAAATTATAAATATATCAATAAATTTTTACTCTCAGCAACTAACTAGTGTTTTAAAAGATAAAGAATTAAATAAATCACAGCAAATAACTGCTGATAATAAAAGTAGCATATTACAAGGAGAGCCGTTAGTTAGTATTTGTATTCCTACTTATAATGGTAAAGATTTCATAGCAGAAGCAATCAATAGTGTTTTATCTCAAACATATAAAAATATAGAAATTATTGTTTCAGATGATAATTCAAATGACCAAACTCTAGAAATAGTCAATAGGTTAAAAAATATATGCGAGATATTATTTTTTGTTATTAAACATGAAAAATATGGATTAGCTAATAATTGGAACTTTTGTATTTCTCAAGCTAAAGGAAAATATGTAAAATTTTTATTTCAAGATGATTTATTAGAACCAAATGCTATTGAAGAAATGGTTAGCTTGGCTGAACAAGATGAAAAGATAGGTTTGGTTTTTTCGCCGAGAAGACTCTTCACTAATACTCATGATTCCGTATATGATTCAAACTTATTAATGCATCATGAAGCTAAGGATGTACACAAAGCTTGGTCAAGACTGAAGCTGATTCAATCAGGACAACAACTTTTGCTAGACTCAAATATACTTGACAGCCCAATTAATAAAGTAGGAGAGCCTAGCACAGTCTTAATTAGAAAAGATGTTTTTGAAAAAGTAGGATTATTTAATTCTGAGTTTTGTCAACTTGTAGATTTAGAAATGTGGCTCAGAATTATGAGTCAATATAAAATCGGTTTTGTTGATAAAGTTTTATCTCACTTTAGGATACATCCACAACAACAAACTCGTCGAAATGTTGCTTTAAAAGATGCTATTTTATTAGATTATAAAAAACTATTTCAAACAGTTTATAGTGATAAACGATATCCTGAAGCAACGAGACAACAAGCTCTTTATAGATACGCAGCTTTGAGTGAAGAAAATACACAATTGCAGGAGTTGCGAAAACAAATAGCAGAAGAATGCCTGAATTATTCAGATGAACAGATAACAGAGATGTATCTGGGTCTGCTAGGTAAAACACATAAAACGTTAGTGAATAGTAGTATCAAATATGAAAGTTTGACTAATGAAGAACAGATTTTTGCTAATGATATAGTTAAAAGTATATCTCAAGGTTTTGACCGGCCAAAAGCAATTCAGAATTTACTAGGAGCTATGCTGTATTGCCGTGCTGACCAGTTACCATTACAGCATGATCTCTCTAGCATACCCAGTTGGTTACTGAAGGACTATTTACAATTTCTATTTTCTGCCCCAGTTAACTTTCAAGAACTGGCTGATGCAAATAATTTTTATTACTATATCCAGGGATGGATTGATTACTTACACACATCCATACTTAAAGATTCTGATTCTCAGTTATGGCATAAAGTAATTAATAGTTTTGTACCCATTGCTAATTTCATCCCCTTATATTTTAATGAGCATAATCTTAAAGATATTTATGTTAAACGTGCAGAAATTATAGAATCTTTACTAAAAGTTAAGGGTTATGAGGTAGATTACGAGTTTGTTGATAGACCTATAACCAGAAAAAAAATCCGCTTGGGTGTCCTGGCTGCACATTTTCTACCTGGTTCTGAAACATTTGCTTACCTTCCTGTTTATGAGCATATCAGTAGAGATTTTGAAGTAATTTTGTACTCTCTTAATCAAACTGGTCATCAACTAGAGCAATATTGCCAAAGTTGCGCCAACTCTTTTAAACTACTACCACAAGATTTAGTAGAACAGGTAAATATTATTCGTGCTGATGATCTCGATATATTATTCATTGCTACCAATGTGACGGCAGTAACCAATCAAATCTGCTTCTTATCAATGCATCGGTTAGCTAGAATACAAATCACAAGTGGCGGATCTGTGGTAACAACAGGAATGCGGCATATAGATTATTACATTTCTGGTACGCTAACCGATCCATCACCAACGGCACAACAGCAATATCAAGAAAAGTTGGTAAAACTTGAAGGGTCTGCTCATTGCTTTAGTTATGGTAATGAAGAAGAAAATATAACTGTCAAAGTTGATCGAGAAAGTTTGGGTATATCTGAAGAAGCAATTATTTTTATCTCTGGTGCTAACTTCTTTAAAATCATCCCTGAACTAATTGATACTTGGGTAAAAATCATTTCTGGAGTTCCCAACTCCGTTTTAGTACTTCTGCCATTTGGGCCAAATTGGTCAAACAGTTATCCTAAAAAAGCTTTTATGAATCACTTAAATAAAGTATTTTCAAAGTATGGAATACCAGCAGACCAGCTGATAGTCTTAGATCCTCAGCCAGTGCCAAAGCGCGAAGAAGTTAAAGAATACTTTAAAATTGCCGATGTTTATCTAGATTCTTTTCCATTTGCTGGAACAACTTCTTTGATAGAACCACTACAGGTTAATTTACCAGTAATTGCTAGACGGGGAACTAGCTTTCGCTCTGCAATGGGGGCTGCAATGGTGCAAGCACTCGATGTACCTGGTTTAGTTGCAGATAGTGAAGAGTCTTATATACAGTTAGCAGTAGCACTCGGAACCGATCGTGAATTATGCCAACAAAAGAGCGCCCAAATCAAAGAAAAAATGCAAGCTAATCCTAGTTTTCTAGATAGTCGCTCTTACTCAGCTAAAATAGGCAACCTCTTCCAACAACTATTTAGTAAATATCTTGCAGATACCCTGAGTCAAAATTTCCGCTTAGGAGATATTAACCTAGTTATTTTCCCAGACTGGTTACAGCCAGAAGACCTACTATATCAAGATTTAGTAAGTGTCATTTCTACTTTGACTACTCACCCAGATAAAAGCCAGATAACTCTCCTCATAGATACTGAAAATATTTCTGAAGAAGAAGCCGATATGCTTTTATCGTCTTTGACGATGAATTTGCTCATGGAAGATGATGTAGATATAACTGAAGGGCCAGAAATTTCTCTGCTTAGTAAGATGAGTGATACACAATGGAAAACTCTTTTGCCTAGAATTAATACTCGAATTGCTTTAGCAACAGATAATCAATTTGCGATCGCACAAGCGAAAGCAGAAAATCTCCCATTCTGCGAGTTGGATAACTTAATCATATCCAAATTGGAGATGACACCTGTCTAGCTGTAGGCAAATATCGTCATACTGAATAATACCTTAGCATTTCACATAAAAAGCCGTGGAAAATCAGGCTTTTTATCATTTATGAGAGATTTTCTAACTTAATTGTTCTTGCAAATACCTTTGCCACATCTGCTCGTAAGCCTTCTCCATTTCACGAGTAAACTGCTTACCATTCCACAGGGGTACTGTTTGTCGAGATGCTTTCAATTTCAAAGCCACTTGCTGGCGTAAAGCCTCATCTTTCCCCAAGCGCACACCCCATTCTATATACTCTTCATCTGTCCAGGCAATACCTTCTGTGATACCCGCGTTCATCATCATGGTGTAGCTGTTACGTGCTGCAAATTGTTCACCAACTCTTGTCACTAAAGGGATACCCATCCACAATGTTTCTAAGGTTGTTGTCGCTCCGTTGTAGGGAAATGTATCTAATACAATATCAGCAATGCCTAAATTAGCACGATGAACTGACTCTAAATAAACCTGTGGTAAAAATCGTAACCGAGAACAATCTACACCTTCTTCTTCAGCAATTTGGTAAAAGAAGCGTTTAATTGTTTCCTCCTCAGCAGGCCCTTTAATTAAAAAGTAGCTGTTAGGTACTTGTTTAATAATTTGCATTTGCCACTTTGTCGTTTCTGGATGGCGCTTATATCCTCTTTGGGCGCTGAGATATATAACGGCATCCATAGGAATTTCCAAGTCATCGCGGCGGAGAGTTGGTACACCAACTTCAAAACCATCTACTGCGATGTAAGTTTGGGGTAATCGCCAGATTTTTTCTGTGTAGTAATCTTGTGCATCATTTGGCAGTACATAAGGATCAGCAATAAAGTAATCAATTGCAGGTATGCCTGATGCATCCCATCCCAGCCAAGTAACTTGAATTGGGGCTGGCTTGAGTGCCATCACTTCACTAGTAATATCTAGAGTGATGCTATCAAGGTCAATTAAAATATCAATTTCATCTTGATATATCTGGTCAGCAATCTCTAGACCATTCATACCTAATTGACGAGGTTTTCCTGCCTGACCTAGATACCACTCTTGGAGATAGTCATTTACTAATGTGTAGTTAACAAAATAAGTATGAATATCAAATTTATCTTGATTATGATGCTGAAATAACCAACGAGCTAGCCAACCAACAGAATGATTTCTTAAAGCGTAAGATACATAACCAATTTTTAATTTCTTCGTAGGGGAAGATAAATCTTGGCTATTGCTATTTTTGTGACAATAAATTTTTCCTTCTGATTGGGCAAAAGCTTTAATATAAAAGTTAAAAATTTCAGCTACCTGATTATGAATAGCTCGAAACTCAGCAGGAGCATCTTTAATGTGAGGTATTGCAAAAGATGGTGTAAGCAACCGTAAGATTCTTCCTTCTTCTAAAGGAATTCGTTCAGCTTTAATAAACTGTTGAAACACAGTTTCTAATTCTTGGCAAGTTGTACATATCTCTTGCCAATATCCCCCGGCTGTCATTAGACCCCTTAACAGCAAATGGAGTGCAAAAATTTTATCAGCCAATTTTTCTGATAGCGAATAACATAATCTAGCTATCTCTATTCCTTGAGAATAATTACGAGCGTCTTGATAAAAAGTCGCTAAATGCCGCAAAATTTCTACATTATTTGGCTCCAATCGTAAATGTAATTCTAGCAAGGATGCTGCTAGTAAAGGCTGCCGCAAAGTATGACCAATTTGGATAGCAGCAGGAAGCAGTAGAGAAAAACATTGATGAGTATCAGAAAAATAAGGAAGACTAGCTTCTATTAAATTTAGATTAATTGGATGTAAGGGAACAGTATTTAATAATTCTTTTAATAAATGGATTAATAATTCGGTATTGATTTCTATATTTTCTTTTGCATTTAAGCTTTCAATTAATCCCCAATCATTCAAATTATCAATTTCTTCAAACTTTTCCAATTTGATAGAAAGTATAAGAATTTGAAGCAAATTATTTATATCAATAGGATTAATTTCCCGTATATGCTGGCGAATTAACCAAGCTAGAGAATATTCTGCCAGAATTTCGCGTCTTTCAGCTTCTATTTGTAAAAATCGAAATAGTTCATTTGTCCAAATTGGTAACTGTTCTTCATCTGCCTCTGTTATTGGCAGCATCCAAGTCATTTGAGCCTCTGCTTCTTGCCCTTGTAGTAGCAGTAGTAACCCTAAATGCCAATAATAAGAAATAGTATTTGGTTCTATTGCTATTGCTTGTTCGTATAACTGTGCTGCTTGCGAATATTTTTCTTGAATGAAGTATTGTTCGGCTTGATTTTGCCAATTATATATATCAGTAATCATTGTAATTATCTGAGTAAATTTTATGAGGAATATACTTTTCAAACACTTACATAATGGAAATAAAGTGGATAGAAGCATCTACCCACTTTGGAAAAGATTTAGTTGAGAGACAATTTATATACTGTTTGTCCTTGGTTGTTACTTAGCTAAAGAGATGAAGTTGCTAGTACAACTAGGTGCTCCAGCGCTGTAAGTAATCGCTGCTCCACTAGCAGCATCTGCATTTGTACCACTGTTAACCATAGCGTCTTTAGATTCACACAAAACAGCTACGGTAGTAGCTTCACTCGTAGCTTGTTGGGTTGTCACCTCTACAGCACCAATATAGGCTTTGAGAGGCGCAGTGGCAATTCTTACTATTCCTCGGTTGTTTATTGTACTAGCGTCCCCAGCAACAGCGTCATATTTGTAATTTACAGTTTGTGTTGCAATACCAAGACCTAAACTACCAATTGAAGTTGAAAATGTACTATTTTCCAAATAATAAGCTTGTTGAGCGCGGTTCATGGAACCCACGTAGGTTTTAGCTTCCGACTGCTTGGCTTTGTTAGCTTGGTTCAAGAAAGAAGGCAGAGCGATCGCAGACAAAATACCGATGATGATAATTACTACTAGTAATTCAATAAGTGTAAAACCCTCATCTCCTTTCTTTTTGTCGAGGATGTGTTGGAGAAACTTGGCTTTTAATTCGGTTTTCATAAGTGTTTTCCCAGGGGTAGGGGTTGCTTGGGTGTTCTAGATGTAACTTACCCAACTGCGATCGCTTTCCTATCACCTCTAGAAAAAAAGTTTGGGGAGATACAGTTACACAATCTAGAATCCTTGTATTCCAAATGGCACAAACATCACTGAGCCAATGGTGTTGCTCAAGGGCGAGATTCTCAACTTCGATTGTGGAAGTGCCTTATTCAAACTCAGGTGGCCACAGTTCTGATACCGCCAGTTCCCAACCTGGCAGCAAGTCTGGCAATATGAGCGTGTTGCCATTCTCCAATACAACTGGAGTTTGGTTTATTCGATAAACCGTTACTGTCAATTTGTCAGGGTCAATCAATATACCGACTGTAGACCCAAGTTGCAAAAATAACTCAATCTTCTCTTCAAGCGGTTTAATTCTGTCGCTTTTAGATTTAATCTCAACCATCAAGTCTGGAACTAACTCTACAAAGTCGCGCTTGGTCTTCTTCAACCGATCAGCGCGAACAAATGACACATCAGGGGCACGCAGGTTTCTTTTTTCCGAGTCGTCCTCTTCTATTCTAGGTAATATGAAACCTGCACTAGAGCCAGTTACTCGCCCTAGCTTGCGTGACATTACCCAAATATTCAAGAAGGTACTCAACCGAGTGCCAATTTCCTCTGACTCGTAATCTGATGGCCCCATAACTATAATTTTCCCTTCTACCAGCTCCATCTGCCATTCTGGATGCTCGGTTTGTAGTTCCTCTAAGTCTGTAATGGTGAAAGACATAATATTACAGAAAATACTTTTATATATATCATAAGTACCGCACTCTCAGAAAGCTACAATATATTGTATTCAAAAAAAGCCTGTATAGTTTGCCATTAGTAGCATCAATGAAAACAGATGTAATTTTTTATGAACTTATCAAGGAACTACCACAAATATTTTTTGAACTTATTGACAAGCCTGATACTAATCCTAATATCTACACATTTATTGCTCCTGAAATAAAGCAACAATCATTTCGTCTAGATGGCTTATTTGATACTATCAAGGGATTTGAAAATGAACCATTGTACTTTGTAGAGTTACAAACCTATAAAGATGAAGAATTTTACGAACGACTTTTTGGGGAAATTTTTGTTTACTTTCGTCAATATAAACCCGCAAACTCAGACTGGTACGCAATTGTTATCTACGATCGCCGCATTCATGAAACCCCACCTCACCCACGCTATCAAGCTTTAGTAGAACAACATCTACGCTGCATTTATCTAAATGAACTTTCTGCTAAGGCTGAAGATTCTTTGGGGATAGGAATTGTCAAACTATTTGTAGAAGTATCTGCCAAAACTACTTCCTTAGCCCAACAGCTAATCAATCAGGCACGAGAAGACTTACCCGATGAAAATCTTCAAAAGAAAGTGCTAGCATTTATCCAAGCAATTGTATTTTATAAGTTTCCCAATCTTACTTTATAGGAAATTGAAGCTATGCTTGATTTAGATGAATTCATAAATACTCGATTGTACGAGAGTATTTTAACAAAGACAAAATTGAAATTAGTCTCAAAATGTGTTGACAAAGGTATGAGTATTCAAGAAATAGCAGAATTGCTAGAGATAGATGTTGAAGTTATCAGGAAATATCTGCGAGAAAACTTTTAGCGGTTAAGAGCATCTTTGGCAAATTATTGAACCCGTAGTCCCGTAGGCATTTGGCGATCGCTTCCCATTTGGCGTAGCCAATCATAATTTGTTATGCTATATTAAGCGTAGTCGTTATGAGTTCATATATTTTCATGACTAATCCAACTGTAGAAAACTTGGTAATTATCGGTTCTGGGCCAGCAGGGTACACATCTGCCATCTATGCCGGACGCGCTAACCTGAAACCCGTTGTATTTGAAGGTTTCCAAGCCGGGGGATTACCTGGTGGGCAATTAATGACAACGACGGAAGTTGAGAATTTTCCAGGATTTCCTAAAGGGATTACCGGGCCGGAACTGATGGATCAGATGAAGGCACAGGCGGAGCGCTGGGGGGCTGAACTATATACTGAAGATGTTATCTCAGTTGACTTGAGTCAGCGTCCATTTACAGTGCGATCGCAAGAAAGGGAAATAAAAACCAACAGCATCGTCATTGCTACGGGTGCAACAGCAAAGCGTTTGGGTTTACCCAGCGAACACGAATTTTGGAGTCGGGGTATCTCCGCTTGTGCAATTTGCGATGGTGCGACACCAATTTTTCACGGTGCAGAATTGGCTGTAATTGGTGCTGGCGACTCGGCGGCGGAAGAGTCAATTTACCTCACCAAGTATGGTTCCAAAGTAAATATGTTGGTACGCACCGATAAAATGCGGGCTTCTAAAGCCATGCAAGACAGGGTTTTGAGCAACCCAAAAATCCAGGTACATTGGAATACAGAAGCCGTGGATATCTACGGTAATGGTCACATGGAAGGGGTGAAAGTCCGCAATACTAAAACTGGTGAAGAGAGCCAACTGCACGCTAAAGGTTTATTCTACGCCGTTGGTCATACTCCCAATACCTCTCTATTTAAAGGACAATTGGAACTGGATGAAGTAGGTTACGTTGTCACTAAGCCCAGTTCTGTAGAAACCAGTGTAGAAGGCGTTTTTGCTGCTGGCGACGTACAAGATCATGAGTTTCGGCAAGCAATTACGGCTGCGGGTACTGGCTGTATGGCAGCGATGTTGGCAGAACGTTGGTTGTCATCCAGTGGCTTGATTCAAGAATTCCATCAACAGCCAGAAACAAAAGATAATGAATTAGAACATCAGCCAGCCAAAAAGACTGAAGCTGAGGAAGAAGCTGGATTTAATTTGGATGGGACGCGCCATGAGGGAGGTTATGCTTTACGGAAATTGTTCCATGAAAGCGATCGCTTACTGCTTGTTAAATATGTCTCTCCTGGTTGCGGCCCTTGTCATACCCTGAAGCCAATTTTAAATAAAGTGGTGGATGAATTTGACAGCAAAATTCACTTTGTAGAAATTGACATCGACAAAGACCGAGATATTGCTGAAAATGCTGGAGTGACAGGAACGCCAACGGTTCAATTGTTCAAAAATAAGGAACTTGTGAAGGAAGTCAAAGGCGTGAAGCAAAAGAGTGAATACCGCCAGTTGATTGAAAGTAATCTTTGAGATAGTGGGTATTGGGGACTGGGCAAGACTCTGCTCAATACCCGCTATATAGGACTGATATTTGATTTTTGAAGTATGGGTAGGGTGTGTTACCGCGAAGCGTAACGCACCCTATCTATATTTAAATTTTTTCAAAAATCAAATCGGATTGGTAAGACAAGGAAAAATGTAAAAAGCGGACAACTTCAACTGCTCATCCTTTGCATCTTGAGACAGGTGCAAAGAATGAGCCTAACTCCAAAATTGAGCTAATTAATATTCCTTATCTTGATGACAATCGCTTGTATCTTGCTCAGTTTCTAGTAGCCGTGAAATAAGCATATCTGGTTTTCTACTAATAATAGACCTAATTTTATCAATAGCAATTACTTCACTGATTTTCACAACCATTTCCCAGAAAGTATCTTCCTCTGTATCTTTGTTGTAAGTTCTATGTTTAAAGCACAATAAATCATCCCAAACTCCGATAATTGTGGCGAAATACCACTTATCTCTTACTAGTATCCAGATTTCTTGTTCTAAGTAAGTTTGTAGAAGAGGTTTCACAATGACTAAGATAATGAAAAATATTGTGCTACATGTTAATTAAGTATTAACAGCTAAGACAACAGTTAAAATACGGAATAAAGACAAAGGTGTAACTACCAGCAAGTACAGGGGATATCAATGTGGATGCGTTAGGACTATTGCCCAGTCAAAAAAAGAATTGTATCGATAGCGCAGCGTTAGCGAGTCATCGAGCGTCGCGGCACTTTCTGCCTGATACAAAGCGCGGAGGCAAAGACACTCCGCGTCCGCTCCTTACTACAATCCCATGTTTTTAAACATGGGTTTCTCCTGCCTTCTGAATCCTCATAACTTTTCAAACATCCTCTAAGACTTTGGTTTATAAGTCGAAGCAACGTATAATTCTTTCAACTGTTTAGCATCTACACTCGAAGGCGCATCTGTTAATAAACAACGTGCTTGTTGTGTCTTTGGAAAAGCAATGACATCCCGAATGGATTCTTCTCCAGCTAGCAACATTACCAAACGATCTAAACCGTAGGCGATGCCACCATGCGGCGGTGTACCATATTCAAATGCTTCTAAGAGAAAGCCAAATTTATTTTGTGCTTCTTCAGGAGATAAACCGATCGCTTCAAACACTTGCTGTTGAATTTCTCGCTGATAAATCCGCAGACTTCCGCCGCCAACTTCTACGCCGTTGAGTACCAAGTCGTAAGCTTGGGCGCGTGCAGTCTTTAAGTCGCTCAAATCATCAGGATGTGGTGCTGTAAATGGGTGGTGTAGTGCTTCTAGGCGTTTTTCGTTAGCATTCCACTCAAACATCGGAAAGTCTGTGATCCACAGCAAGTTGATTTTTTCTGGATCGATTAAGCCAAATTCTCTAGCAATAACTTGTCGTAATCTATCTAAAGTTTTATTAACTGTAGCAGCATCACCAGCCCCAAACAAGAGCAAATGTCCAGCTTTTGCACCTGTACGGCGCAAAATTTCTTGTTTTTGTTCTTCGCTTAAGTTGTCTTTAATCGCGCCAATAGTATCAATTTCGCCATCATCCCTGACACGGATAAAAGCTAAACCTTTAGCACCGGCTTCGCTGGCTTCTTTAAATAAGTCGCCACCTGGTTTAATGCGGACATTAGAAATTACATCGTTCCCGTTGGGAATGGGGAGGATTTTGACGATACCACCATTGGTAACAGTATCCCGAAAGACTTTGAAACTAGAGTCTTTGACGATATCTGAGACATCAACTAATTCCAAACCATAGCGTGTATCTGGTTTATCACTACCGTAGCGTTCCATCCCCTCAGCATAAGTGAGACGGGGGAAAGGGCGCTGTAACTCAATACCTTTAACTGTTTTGTAGATATGGCAAACTAAATTCTCGTTTAGTTCGATAATTTCTTCTTGGGACATGAAACTCATTTCCATATCCAACTGCGTGAATTCTGGTTGTCTGTCGGCGCGTAAATCTTCGTCACGAAAGCAACGGGCAATCTGATAATATCTATCTAAACCGGATACCATCAGCAATTGTTTAAATAGCTGGGGTGATTGCGGCAAAGCATACCACTCACCAGGATTGACGCGACTGGGTAGAACGTAATCCCGCGCTCCTTCTGGGGTAGAACGGGTAAGGATTGGGGTTTCGACTTCGATAAAATTTTCCAAATCTTCTAGATAACGACGCATGGCTTTGACAATTTGATGACGCAGTTGCAAATTTTGCGCCATACGTTCGCGTCGCAAATCCAAATAACGATATTTCAGCCGTAAGTCTTCCCGCACTGTTTCGGTGTCAGCTAGAGAAACTTGGAAAGGTAACTGTTTGCGAACAGCATTGAGTAGTTTAATTTTATCGGCATAAATTTCCACCTCGCCTGTGGGGATGCGGGTATTCAACGATTCTTCAGGACGTTGTGTTACCCTACCAGTGATTTCGACAACATATTCATTTCGCAGGGCGTTCGCATATTCGTAAGAATCTGGGGTGCGTTGCGGATCGCTGACGATTTGGACAGTTCCAGAGCGATCGCGTAAATCTAAAAATATTACACCACCATGATCGCGGCGACGGTCTATCCATCCGTAAAAGGTAACAGTTTCTCCAATATGTTCTTTTCGGAGTTCGCCGCAATAGTGAGTTCGCATAAGTCTTAGTTATTGTTTCCGGGCTAGATTGGCAAGAAAATGTCAAAGCCTTCCCATTATCTAGCATCAATAGTAATTGTAGTAGTTCTGGTGAAAGAAAAAATCATTTATCCCCCTCCACCAGCACCGCTTCACTTAGCACCAGTTGTCGTCTTAATTTGGCTATTCCTGGGCATTGGAGTGTTAAGGTTCCTGCAAACTCACAAACCCGAAGCTATTCGTCAGGCAGGTAGACTATTTGTCGTTGATGAAACTGAAACCCTCAGTTAGAACAATGTAGTGGTCTGTCCCATTAATTTTGATGAGTTCGTAGTAAGCACTTCAGTGCTTAAAAATCTAGGACTAAAGTCCTTACTACAAACTTATTTACCCCTCGAAACTAATGGGACAGACTAGTAGTACAGCCTCTTATATAGAAAGTAAAAACACAACCACAAGATCAACTTTTTGTCAATGGCTAAGTCCTAGATAATATTCAGCTATTTTGGTTGATTAGGACGATTTTCTTGGAAAGAGGCTCCGCCATCGCCAGGAGGATGAGGTGGAACACCTAATGCGTCGATCAACTGTTGTTCAGTGACACCCAGCTTTGCTGCTGCGGCTTTTAAATCAGGTCTGGATGGGCGTTGATTGCGATCGCCTGGATTTGGCGGATTGGCAGGAACTCCCAACGCATCCTTTAATTGTGCTTCTGTAACTCCTAACTTTGCTGCTGCGGCTTTTAAATCAGGTCTGGGTGGGCGTTGATTGCGATCGCCTGGATTTGGCGGATTGGCAGGAACTCCCAACGCA
>NZ_JAVRBM010000018.1:81979-126888 GCF_034531255.1 Nostoc sp. ChiQUE01b
TCCTTTAATTGTGCTTCTGTAACTCCTAACTTTGCTGCTGCGGCTTTCAAATCAGGTCGAGGTGGACGTGGCCGTTCATTTGATGGTTGGTTGGGCGGTTCTTGCGCCTGTGCAATTCGAGCGGATTGATTAGCGGCATTTGCTTGATTGAGTGAAAGAAAACCAAATGTGCCAACCAGAACAGGAATCGCTGTTGCTACTAGTACTCGACGAATATTCATCATTAAATCTCCAAAGGTTTATATTTCTAATTAAGTCTTCTCAAAATAACAGTTTGCCCTGTTTCTAAATTACAAAACTGTAATTTAGAAACAACAATACTCTGACGATATCGCCGCAGAGGGCGAGGCGAAATGCAAGGGTGCATCAATTAACGGTTATTGCGTTCTACCCGGTTTTGAACTGCTTCCTGATTATGAGGTTGAGGACGTTGGGGAGTACGCTTTTTCTGATGTGGATGGGGTTTAGAATGTCTGATTTGTGGTTTTTCATCAGATATTTGCCGTTTGTTGGGCTGTTGTGAAATCTCGGCGTTCCGATAAGATGGATTAGCGGCATTTGCCTGATTGGGTGCAACAAAACCGAATGTACCAATCAAAAAAGGAATCGCTCCTACAGCTAAGACTCGACGGATATTCATAAAAATCAACCTTCAAAAGCTAGGGTGTTCATATTTCTAATTGAGCCACCTCAAAATTACAGCTTTCTTATTTTCTAAATTACAGTTTTGTAATTTGAATCCCCAGAAAGTTATTTTTGGGGTTCTTCAAAAGATACTTTGTAGTTACTTGGGAAGCTCAAAAAACTAATAATTGCTTTTTACCAATGACTGAGACAATGCAAGGATTTTAGATTTTGGATTTTGGATTAAATCTAAATCTAGAATCCAAAAAACGGTTTCAAGCCTCTCTGTTTACGGAGAAAAAAACAAAAATTTTCAATATTTAAGCCTCTTCTTTATAAGGAGAGGTTAATCCAAAAGACGGTCGCGGACTCGCTAACGCTTCGCTATCGTCAATCCAAAATCTAAAATCGAGTGACCAAGCCATTAGGCTACTACACCAATTACATCCCAGGCAAGGAAACGCTGCTTGCGACATTGCAAGATAACTATGGTGCAGCGTCCCTTGAAAATCAGCAAGCGAGAAAAGCTGGTTATTCTTACTGTTCTAGCATCACACATTGGCTGTCAACTAGAAGGTGATTGTCGAGAGGAAATATTCACCATTGCCAAGCAGATGATACAACAGCTGACCAAGCAGGAATCATGGAAGCGATTATCGGTCAAGTCCGCTGGGGTGAAAATTTTGTCGTTGAGAAACAGGAGTTGTCTATGCAGCAATAAACTCACTAACCAAAAGACCCTAAATTATAAGGTTGCACCAGTGTGACTGGTAACATTTGCGCTGGTCTTTTTTTTACACAATTTGGATTTTAGATTACGAATTACCGTGACCAATTAACACGGTGGGCAATTTTTAAACCTGACAACAGCGCGGGCTACCTGACACACTAGCCAAAACGGTGGCAACCATGCCACCGTCGCGGGTTGCGTCCAAAGCACCCGCCCCACTGTTTCTAGGGAGTGGGGTGTTAATCATGAATTGCACGCCCATTTATCGGGTGTTGTTTTATTCAAGCGCACCTTCCCTAAAACTACCAGGTTAAACCCAGCGTTAAGAGTGAATCGCGCCCCTCAAAGGTGGGGTGTTAGGGGATTCAAGCGTACAAACTGGGCTTTTCAATCATTCGTGGTAGGAACACGAATTTTAAACAACCCCAATTAGTAAACAGAACCATGACAATTGAAGCTGATGTCTAAGGTTGCAAATATGGTGTTTCGCGAGTTATCGAGAGCGATCGCGGTTAGTTCCTCATTGACTAATTAAAATTTACCCTGAAAACTTTAAACTATTGAGAGGTTGTTCAAATCCTTCAATAGTTTCAGAGTGAATGTAGTTAGCGGAACATGCTACTGACCGAAGTATCTTCATGAATTCGCCAGATAGTTTCTCCCAACAGATTAGCTACTGACAGCACCACTAGTTGTGAAAAACGATTGTTTTCTGGTATGGGAATGGTATTGGTGACAATGACTTCCTCAAACAAGCCACTGGACAACCGCTCCATCGCTGGTGGAGAGAATACCGCATGAGTTGCACAGGCATATACCTGACGCGCTCCTTCTTCACGCAATAATCGCGCTCCTTCTGCGATCGTGCCTCCAGTGTCGATCATGTCATCTACCAAAACTGCCGTTTTGCCTTTAACATCGCCAATGACATTTAACACTTCGGCAACATTATGTGCCTGACGACGTTTGTCAATAATCGCCAGTGGGGCATCATCCAGTTTTTTCGCAAATGCTCTGGCTCGTGCTACACCACCAACATCGGGAGAAACAACTACCAGATCGGGCAGTTCTTTGCTTGCTAGATAATCCAGTAATACTGGCGAACCGTAAACATGGTCAAAGGGGATATCGAAATAGCCTTGAATCTGAGCCGAGTGCAAATCCATTGCGAGAACGCGGTTAGCACCTGCTTCGGTGATCAAGTTAGCAACCAGTTTGGCGGTTATTGACTCTCGTCCTGCCGTTTTGCGATCGGCACGGGCATAGCCATAGTAGGGAATTACTGCCGTCACCTGTCGCGCAGAAGCTCGACGACAAGCATCAACCATAATCAATAATTCCATCAAATTATCGTTTACAGGTTGACAACATGGCTGGATTAAATAGACATCACAACCCCGAATAGATTCTTGGATTTGAACGTAAAGTTCTCCATCCGCAAATCTTTTGCGAATCATTGGCCCCAAGTCCATACCCAGATAACGAGCGACTTCTTGAGACAGTTGTACATTGGCAGAGCCAGAAAACAGCCGCAGGCGATGATTATCGTTCAGTCCTGTTGCAGATGGTTGCACTTTGAAAGTTGCAGAACTGAGCACAGCAGATCCTCTTTGTGCATTCATAGCAATATTATCATTAGAGATTTAATAGATTTAACCAAGAAATAGCCTGAAAAAACATCTGTAAGTTTTGTTGAAGCTTCCATACAAAATTTAAACATTTTTGCATAAATTTATTATTCGCTAATTATCTAGTCTTCTTGGCAAATAAGCTACCGATAGCTTAACTGACATCAAGTCCATGCACTAGTGTCTATAGTTCAATTTTTTGGTTGAGGTAAATAACCCTAATCGCTTAAACATTATTGCTGTGGTAGGTTCTTCTAATTACCTCATTGATAGCTGATAGTAAAGCATTGACAACTTTAGTGATATTAAAGAGTTTGTCCTCACACAGTATAGCACCTCTTTCTAAGTAGTCAGAGAGTAGCTTATTACTCCATAAGCTACGTATTGAAAAAAACGACAATCATACAAGCCCAGAAGAGGCTAGCAATGGACAAAATTACTCTCCGCACTAGCAAGTTTTTAGATAAAGTTTAAATAAATATTAAATAAAGAAAAGATATTTTTTTGATATTAAAACATTACTCAATAAAAATAATTTCATCTAAGTAAGCATATGTAAATATTTTTACTTAAGAGTTTGTAATTAAATCTAGAAAAGTTGTTCAATATCAATAACACAGGACTTACGCAAGATGTGGCTGAAAACCTGATTATTGCGTAGCGGTAATTCATGAATTACCGCTACTTTCGTTATGTTTTACGTAAGTCCTATAACATTGTAAATTGTGAACCTGAACCTGAGCATCCTGTCAAGTGTAAGCTACTAATTGCCGCTGAATTAGTTAGCATCCGTATTGCTGCCGGGATAAAATTTAGTACTGTTGGGTGGTTGCGATCGCTCCAGTTGGGTGCAGCGATAACTGCATACCCCGCGTTGCATATCAATTTTCGGAATTTTACAGATGAAAAATTTTAAAATTTTTTGATGCAGTAGCCCAAATTTAGGATCAAAGAGAAACGCCATCTCGCTCAAATAACAATTGACAAAATCAGATTTGTAGTATTAAAGGAATCATTCTTAATTGAGATAACACTATTTTTTATAAAGACGATCGCTAACTATTTTATTGTGCCGAAGATTGGCTTACACAAGCACAGTTAGTCAGATTACAATTTTTTATTTTCCCCAAGGATTGATTGAAAAAGAGAAGAGTGATTTGTATAACCTGGATTCTCAAGTTAATTTTGCATATTTCAAAATCTATGGTTTTTATAGGAAGAGAAATCGAATGGAAGATTGGGAACTCTTAAGTTGTGGAGTAGGAAATAACCTTGCTCTGGTGGAGTGTACTTGTTGGGTATAGTAGAATATTGCCGCAGGTAACTGTACGTCGCCTCTTGGACTTAATCTTTGTGGGTGACTTTCTCCTCAGTTGCTACTACACTCAATCAATCGATCATGCAACCACCGATTACAGTTGGCACTGTCTTGCAAAACCGTTACCGCATAATTCAAATTCTCGGACAAGGAGGATTTGGTAGAACCTATCTGGCAGAAGACCAGAGGCGCTTTAACGAACTTTGCGCGATCAAGGAATTGAATTCAACAGCAAGGTCGGCTTTGGATTGGGAGAGGGCACAAGAGCTTTTTCATCGAGAAGCTGCCATTTTATATCAAATCGAACACCCACAAGTGCCAAAATTCCGGGAAAGATTTGAGCAAGACCAACGCTTATTTTTGGTGGAGGACTACGTTGCAGGTCAGACGTACCGAACTCTGCTGGCTGAACGTCAAGCTGTGGGTAAAACTTTTACAGAGGCTGAAGTATTGCAGCTGATAGAGTTGTTGTTGCCCGTTTTAGAGCATATTCATAGTAGAGGAATTATTCACCGGGATATCTCGCCAGAAAATATTATTTTGCGAGATAGTGATGCTAAACCTGTATTAATTGACTTTGGGGTGGTAAAGGAACTGGCAGAGCGTTTACAATCGCCAGATAGTCCGCTACCAAAAACCACCGTCGGAAAATTAGGCTACTCTCCCAGCGAACAAATGCAAACAGGGGGAGCTTATCCTAGTAGTGATTTGTATGCATTAGCGGTAAGCGCGATTGTTTTGCTCACTGGTAAAGAACCAAAGGATCTATTCGATCAAAACCAACTAACTTGGAATTGGCAACGGTGGGTAAAAGTAAACCCACGATTTGCCCAAGTTTTGAATCGAATGTTGAATCATATACCGAGCGATCGCTATCAAAGTGCTGCTAGTGTATCTCAGGCACTACAACCTTTACAAGAAGTCAGTCTTCCTAATGTAAATGTGTCTAACTTGCAGACAATGGCAGTTAGTCGCCGTCCTGACTTAGTAGCACCACCAGCTTCGCCCAAAAAACCCGATCCTGTGATTCCACCAAGTCTCACTAGCTCAGTTTTGGATAATCCGTTAGCGATCGCCGCAATTGCCATTGCTGTAGTGATCGTAGCAGGATTTGGTTCTTGGGCAATAGTCAGTTCCATCCGCAGTCAGTCAAAAACATCAGATGAGACGCTTCCACAAAATTTCCCTTCACCAGTAATTTCTGGTGGTAGTACATTCACACCGACACCGACACTAACACCGACCCTGACACCGACACTGATACCAACACCAACACCGACATCCATACCTACTAACGATCGCCCTGTTGTATCTACTAAGCGCCTCAAGCTTACAACATCTAATCCAACCACGGTTGAAGGTACTCTCAAAGCAAATCAAATCATCCAGTACAGCTTTTTTGGGCGAGAAGGTACTAAATTAAACACGCTTATTGACCCAGGAAGCAGCATTTTGCTAACAGTTTTAAGTCCTAATGGACAACCAATTGAGAATACTGCCCAACAAGTTACATTTTATCAAGGCACATTGTTGGTTACTGGTAGATATACTATTGAGTTAACTCTGCTTTCAGGTGTTGCCGAAAGCAATTACAACCTCAATGTTGCATTAGAAAAACCAGTCAAACCAACACCGACAGAGACACCTTTACCAATTCCCACAGAGACACCTTTGCCAATTCCCACAGAGACACTTTTGCCAATTCCCACAGAGACACCCTTGCCAATTCCCACAGAAACACCCTTGCCAATTCCGACCATTACTGAAGCGCCGACTTTACCGCCAGTTGATGGAACTCAACCATTTTCTGGCCAAAGAAATTAATGTTAAACACACTACTGATTACTGGAACTGATACCGAAGCTGGTAAAACTGTTTTAACAACAGCGTTAGCAGCCTACTGGCAAAAATATTACCCGCAGCGTTGCTGGGGAATCATGAAACCGATTCAATCGGGGATTGGCGATCGCGAGTGGTATCAAAAGCTATTTGTGCTAGAACAATCTGCTGAAGAAATTACACCTTTATACTTTCAAGCACCTCTTGCTCCGCCGATAGCAGCAGCACGGGAAAATCGCCGAGTAGATTTAGCACTTGTGTGGCAAGCTTTGTCTAAGTTGCGATCGCAGCGTGATTTTGTGCTTATAGAAGCTTTGGGAGGGTTAGGTTCGCCAATAACTGAGGAATTAACTGTAGCTGATTTGGCAGGGGAATGGCGTTTACCAACAGTATTGGTAGTACCAGTGAGATTGGGTGCGATCGCTCAAGCAGTGGCGAATGTAGCATTAGCTAGACAATCGCGCGTCAATCTCAAAGGCATTATTTTGAACTGCGTACAACCCCGAACGGATGCAGAAATAGCTGACTGGACACCATCTCAATTGATTCAATCACTCACTAACACGCCAGTTTTAGGCTGCTTACCCTATGTAGATAACCTGAGTGATTTAGATAAACTTGCTCAAATAGCATCAGATTTAGATTGGGAAACACTAACACTACTCACATAACGGTCAATTTGTACAATAGACCTCTTGCATAAATGCTTAAATTGTCATGTTGAGCGGAGCCAAACATCTGGTGAGATTCTTCACTCCACTGCTTTCCGCTCAACATGACATTCCTGATTTTTTGACTTTTGCAAGAAGTCTACTCTTTAAAAGGTAATCCGAGACTTTGGCTAAATTATCAAGTGAGAATTTGTACTCGTAATGTCACAGTAGTATTTATGGTGTTTGCTTGTTCGTTTCAATAAAAGTATCAAATAAACGAGTAAGCTTTTTCTAAATCCAAAAATTTTTGGGCAACCGTACATCATCTCCCCTTCGGCGATCGCCTGACCCATGCCATTATTATGGGAAGGGGGATTAAATGCTGTAATCCTTATTGTTCATGACTTAAAGCTTTTCTTAGTGCCATTCGAGCCGGAATGTTAGCAGATGCAATTAATCAGCGATCGCATTCGTAGGCTACGGGAAAGTGAGAATTTAGTAGAAGCTGCCTGTGCTGTATTGAAGCACTTGGGGGAGTTGAAGCGCACATATTTGATGCCCTGGGAGGTTGACAGACACTTTTCTTAATTTTGCTGGATTTGGTTTGGGCATAAGTAGATTCCAGGCTTGATTGTTAGCAATTGAGTGAATTGATACCTGTAATTCTTGCTATTAGTTGTTCTAAAGGTTCCTTCTCATCAACATTGTCAACAAAACGTACCCAATTTAATTCCTTGAGAAACAGTAGCTTTGGATCATTTGGGATCTCAGTAACACCCGGTAATAAAACTGGAATCAAAGGTAAATTTTCGTTAACAAATCGACTGTTAAGCGATCGCAACTCTTCTAGTTGCCATTTTCCCAAACCATTAAGACTAATAAAGATAGCAGCTGATTTAACTTGCTGGATTCCTTCTTGTATGGCATATTGAAAGCTCTTTCCTGCACGAATCTCCTTATTATCCAGCCAAGGATTCAAACCTCGCTGTCGCAGTTGCTTGGCGATCGCTTCTACTAGAGGTTTGTCTTGAGTATTGTGACATAAAAACATATCAAAATCATCAGTGGCAACTTTGCCTTGAATAATGGAAGTAGCTGTGTCAATCTCGCGTTGCTTATCAGCGGCTTTATCCATCTGCGGAATAATGACGGTGCGATCTGCTGTCAGGCGTTCCTCACCATCTAGTAAGGAAATACGAGTGCCGCAGACACTACAATCAATCCAGTTAAAATCGCGCTCTCGCCTGCGTATCGCTTGTAATTCAGTAACTGGGGTCTCACAGTCCGAACAAACAAAAATGCGGCGACGACGGATACTTTCTGGCAAAGCTCGCCGCTTCAGGTGGGTATGCACATACTCTTCAAAACGCAGTCTTGTCTCTTCACTCGCTTCCGGTTTAAAGAACAAAGTTAACTCCGCTTTTCCTTCTTCAATATGACGCAGCCACATACCACACTCACCAACCTTGGCTGTGAACATAGCAGCATTTTTCCACATTTCTTTGCATTTAAAAATTTCGCTGCGAGATAAACGTACAACCAAGGTGGTGTATACATTTAATACAGCCCCCTCAAACTCAAAAATCACCGCTTTGCCTTCTGGGTCGGGAGCTTCTGGCCATTCGCGGGTGAACTGGGAGGGGAAGACTAGCAATGGTGCAGCCTCAGTCTGTTCTCGCAAAGCAATTTCACGAGTCAATAATTCTTCTACTGTGGCAATTAATAGCAATTTCTCCTGTTCTTTATCGGCGATGCGTTCATCTTCTTGCATCCGAAACCGCCCCGCGAGTAAGTCTTCTTCGACAATACAACCCATACCCTCTGGTTCATCTTTGGCGGCGTTTATAATTGCTGAGGCGTAAGCATCCAATACTTCTGGTTGCAAAAGAATCAGGTTGCCAAAGCTGAGTCTACGGATTAAATCCTGCGACTCCACTAACCGAATGCAAATTTCAAATTTGTCTTGCATTTCTTTGGAATCAGCAAGAGCATTGTTGCTTTGCAAGAAGGCGCGGTACAGGTCATCTACTTGAGATAACAGCCTTTTTGATTTTTTTTCTTGAATTAAGAAAACTTTGATTTTCTGAAATAGTTCTGTAGAAATTACCTTTGGCAAATGCTCCCAGTCAATAGCGTTGCGAATGGCTGTAGCTAGTTCCTTGATTCCCAGTCCTTCCTTGGCGCTAGTCTCAAAGTAACCATCAAAACCAAGTTCGCTAACTAAAGCATTGATGCGTGCCTTAGTAACACCGATGCCACCCCGGTCTACACGGGCGGATACTAAAAATTTTTTCAAAGCGATCGCGGAATTACCTGGCAAGTTTTGTGCTTCTCTTAAAGCCCGATTCCAATAATATACTCCCGCAAAGGGTTCGGTTTCACTCCGAGCATCAAATACAATTAGGGCTACTGCCAATTCGTTCAAATACAACTGGTGAATCAGCCGATAACCCGGCTGTCCTGCTAAGTCCCACAAAAGTATTTCCCGCAATTCTTGGCGATCGTCGCTTAACTTCAACTTCTGTGTGTCAAAAGTCCAAACATGACGACTGTGGGTTAATTCTGTGGGGCGAAACTCTCTATCAGTTAGCACCAAACTCAATCCAGACTTGCCTACACCGCTCTCCCCCAATAATACCACATTGGCATTTCTATATTGCTGAGAGATATCGTATTTTTTAATTTCCCCGCTGGGAAATTTTGGTGTTTGAGTTTCTGACTCTACAGATGATTCTTGTACTAACTGTTCTGCTAAAACTGCATACTCTTCACCTAATTGACGCAATACTTGCATAGTAATTTCGGCAAAGGAAATTATTTCAGTTTGCAACTTTTCATCACAATTGGGGTTAGGAACTAGCAATGCTGCAAAACTCTTAATTTCTAACCCAGCTTTATTAGCTATATATTGAGAAATGGCTTCTAGTACAGCATCAATTTCTGAGCGTCTAACAGAACGGAGTAAGACTTGCCTAACACCATTTACAAATTTATATTGCCAGCGTTCTCTTTGATTCTGTTGATTAACAGGAATAAATTTCAGCAACCCACTCATGAAAATTTCAGCTATATGAATTTGCCTTGATTCTGGCAACATTTTTCGCTGAATGATATTAATAACAGGTAAACTTACAGGTGCAGATGCCATCAAGTTGGCTAATTGTCTAGCTAGAGGCGAAGCTATAGCATAAAAATTTTTAACTAATAATTTTGGATCTGATAATTCCTGAGAACTTGCCTGAAGAATTGATAATTGAGATGTTGGGATTAATTCTCTCCAATTGGGCATAAATAAAACACCCAAGGTTTCAATATTACCTCTACCAACAAAAACTCTAGCCCAATCTGCTAAAGATTCAGGTTCTAGAGTGACAACAGGAAACTGGAGTGCATTGGTTGGTTTTCTTTCTAGCCATAAAGGTAAACTATTTACAGTCAATTTTGAATTGATAAGACCAGGAGCAAAAGCACTTAATGGTACTGAGCTACCTAATCCTAGCACCGTTCTCTCCCATAATTGCTCAGGTAATAATTGCAGCACCGTCACCGGAACTTGTTTTTCCCATAACTTTAATAACTTGTGTATTTCTCCTTGCCACCATAAAGAAGAAATACAATCACTAATTAGCAATATTAAGCGTCTACCATTGGGCTCTAATAATTCTTTAGGACTACGGAAATATTGTTTTTTTGTAACTTTTCCTTGATGAGTCAACAATTGAGGCTTTCCATCTACACTTGTCTGTAAACTCCAAGTATAGACATTGCGAAAAGCTCCATGTCGCTCCATTAGCTTTCGGAACTCGGTAATAGTTTCTTCCCAAACAACTGTAGTACGAATTTCTTCAATTACTAACACCAAATCTAACCAGTGTTCTCGTGCAGGTTTTAATACAGGAATCCACATATCATATTCTGCTATTTGTTGCACGGTACTTTCTTCATCTAAAACAAATTTTGTCCTAGATGGGACTTTTCGCTTTAGTGGACGGAGTGATCTACCAATTTCTAAATAATTAGAGAGAGCTGAGGTAGCAGGAGCTTTAAAAGGTAGTCCTAGTGATGATGGTGTTAATATCTCAGAAGCAGAAATTTGAGAGATGTCATCTTTTGTATAAGCTGAAACTTTAATTTCTTTAGGTTTTTCTATAAGGGGAGGAGAAAATAAATTTTCAATTGATTGAGAAACTCGTGGTTGAGGTGATATATTTATCGGCTGCTCAGTATCTTCAACAGGATTAACTACTAATGGTTTCATCTGGCTTGCTAACCAGAGAGCATCAGCAATTTCTGCTGCACTCATGTCCAGTTCTACCTGTTCTAGAAGTTTAATAAGCCTATTGATCATGAGTCCTCTGAGCTATCTAAATATTTTAATATTTTATCAACTAAATCATTTTTAGTTTTACCTATGGGGGAATTTTCCCTAGTGACTAAGTAGACAGCATTGAGAAGTTGATCAGTTGCTAACTCTCCTTGTTTACGTTTGTTGAGAAATTGCTCAATTAAATTATTCACTTCTGAAGCTAGGTTATCATCTAAATTTAGATGTGCTTTAATTATATTTTCTAATTCTGTCTTTTCAGGCTCTTCGATATTTAATCTTATACAACGGCGCAGAAAAGGAGGTGGAAAATCTCGTTCACCATTACTGGTTAAAATGACTAAGGGAAAGGATGTGCAGCGAACCCTTCCTTTTTCAATAGTTACTGTTTGATCCTTATATGCCGTCTGTACCGTTACTTTATCTACCTTACCAACTATCCGTCTAAGTTCGGGAATTTCAAACTCTCCTTCCTCAAATATATGCAGTAAATCATTAGGCAAGTCAATATCACTTTTATCAATTTCATCAATTAATAATACTCTGGGTTTGTCACAAGGAAGTAAAGCTGTTCCTAGTGGGCCTAAATCAATATATTTACCAATTTCTGCCAAGTTATCTTTAGCATCTTGCAAACGTCCAATGGCATCATAACTATAAAGTCCATCTTTAAGTATAGTGCGAGTGGTAATTGGCCAATTTAGCACGTCTCCTAATCCTAGTTCATAGGCAACAGCATAAGCTAAAGAAGTTTTACCTGTTCCTGGTTTCCCTGTTACTAATAAAGGTCGTCGTAAATATAAAGCAGCATTAACTAATTCTATTTCTTCAGGACGTGCTTCAAATTTTTCACCCCGTCTTTGTTTTGGCTCACTGTTAATATCAAAATCTCGCCAACTTGGTGGTGCTGGAAGTTGCCAGTTTTTATTTTGTTTATGATTTCCTTTGAATATTCTCCAATCATCCATAATAATACCTAATTGATAATTATTAACTTGGCTTCAGGTGTCAAAAGATTAGGATCTTCCCAGATTAAAAAAATATCATTTCCTAATAAATGTTTCTTTCCATTAACCCGCGATTCAAAACGATTTTTTCTAACCTTTTCAGGTAATTCATGAATGCAGCAATTTAGGTCATTATTTTCTCTCATTTGATAATCTTTTAACAAAATTTTATCTCTGTGGCAAATAGCAATAGGAATAACATTACTCCTTAATGAGCCAAAAACCTTATCAGCATCATTTTTTATATGTTCATCAAATATATTTAGTATAATGCCAATATCTTCATTTATGTTAAAAGAGAAGCTGCTTGCATCATATTGATGTAATACTTTAAATTTACTACATTTAGATTTATCCCTACATATATTCTGTAATTCACTCCATTTATGAATCCACCTTTCTTTCTTAACACAGAGATAATTTTTGTCTAAGCGATTCACATCACGAACAATTACTCGACACTTTTCACCCACAGAACCTGTTTCACCAAAATCATTGATTTCCCATTGTTCAACTGGGTAATTAAGGTACTCTGTAGGCAGAAAAAAAACTACTGTAATATCTTTTCCTAGTTTTTCCTCTATTGGAAGACAAGCTGGAATTTTTTCACTCAATAATGCATTGAAAATTTTTGGTATATCATCAAGTTGAAAGCTCTCATTAGGAGATTTTGAAAAATCTATTTTGTAATAATTTTGATTGTTATTTATATAATTTTTTATGTTAGTAATTACCCAACCATTCAATGTAAACTTTGTAATTTTTGATCGTGTTTTTGCTTTTAATAACTCTATTTTAACTAATATGTATGATTCTGATGGTTTATCTATATTAGGATAATCTTGTTTGGTCAAAGATTTAATAATTTTATCAAAATCTTCTATATTATTATTACCCCATCTCTTTAATTTATCAGATATTTCTGTAGGAATATTAGAATCAGTAATTAAAGATTTTATAAATAGTGTTGTATAGTCATTATGATTAAATTTTGTTTTACCTTTATCAATATCATGTAAATCTATTAAAATAGCTTCGACTGTGCTTGGTATAATTTTAGGTAAATTTCCAGAACAGCAAGATTGATAAGCTGTTTTAATAATAGAAAGAATAGATGGATTAAGTGTAGAAGTTAAAATTTCAATTAGAGGATGCTGAAGAGTTTCAAGTTTTTTTATTTGCTTCTCTATTGTATTAATTTCTTCGTAAATACACCGATGTTCTTCTTTAACTTCAGAATTATCAGTTTCCGTCCTTTGCGGAACAAGTTTTTCATAAATCTTTCTTTTGTTTTCGTAGCTTTCTCTTAACAACTTCAGTTTGATATTATCAGGCGGTAATGTACGCGATGCAAGTTGTAGCTTTTCACCCAGTGGCGGTTTTAGGTTCATGGGTTGATTGGTGAGGTAACGGTAAAAAGCTTCATATCCCTCTTCTGTAAATAATTTGTACCAACTAAACCCACTAATTATAATCGGAATAAAATTTTCATCTTCAGGAAAAAATACAACAGGGACAAACCTTGTACTTGTGACATGGTGATTGTAAAGCTCTTGAGTAATAATTGCTCCTTCCCAGATCACTCCTCGTCCTCTATCTGGTTCTTCCTTACCCTCAAATCTGCGCTTATACTGTTTGGTACAAACTACAACTATAAAATCGGCCCATTCTAATTGATTCATCATCCATCGGGGCCAACCTTCTGAAGGCGACTGTTCGTACTGGTCGATCTTACAGTCAACACCCTCATCCCGCAAATTGTTAGCTAGATGTAAAACTCGGTCTTTATGTTCTGCTGAGTCATGGCTATAACTAATGAAAACTTTTGGGGCAACAGAATTCAAATTCATGACTTTATTGACTTAAGTAAAAACTAATTCTTAACTTAAATGTCAAATCCACTAAATATATATTCTTATTCAGTAAATTTTATGGAATAAAGGATACAATGTTAAATTGTATTCCAAGTTGAATAATCCAACTTTTACGAACTCGGTTGACACGCAAAATATCTTGCTGGTAATGAAAGCTGAAGAATGCACAACATGCTATAACTTGTTTCTATTAAAAAGATTAAGTAAAAATTAATATACTTCATCCTTAAGCTCTATATTAATAACATAACCAAGATAACATGTCTGTAATTGACATTCTTATAATTATAGAATTTTAAGTAAACTAAGTTAGTTACAAAGTGTGAATTTTGAAGATAAACCTTATGGACGAAAAATATCATATTCCACAAATAACAGTGACTACTTTGAGCAAGAGACCTGGAAAAAAACTAGCTAAGTACACGTCACCCTAAAAAAGGGTCGGAAATTATGCCGCAATCAAGAGGTCACTTTGAGTAGTATGCCGAGAGTCTTGGATTTGAGATTTTGTAATAATTTTCACAATTGACTTTGTTACAATAAAGTTAGTCAATACTTTCAACAATATAGCAGTCGTTAAAAAGTAAGTGAGTAACTCTAGTCCGCAGTCACAACCACCCAAGGTAACGTTTGAGTCTGATGCTGTACAAAGTTATCTGAATATTTTGCAGGGGGTAGTTGCTCGGATGGCAACTAACAGTGCTAACTGCAAAACTTGGTGTATTTCTTTAGTATCAGCAATTCTTGTCGTGATTGCAGATAAGAACAAGCCTAATTATGCTTGGATATCGCTTATACCAATAGTACTTTTCTTTTTACTGGACTCTTACTATCTTGGTCAAGAACGAAGCTTTCGTGAGATATACAATAATTTTGTTAAAGAATTGCATTCTTCGGGTGAAATTACAATCGATAAAGTATTTGTTCTAAAGCCACCTAAAGGCATGAATGTTGTCAATTTATTACTTGCATCTAGTTTATCCTTTTCTATCTACCCGTTTTATCTAACATTGCTACTCACAGTAATTATTGCAAAACACCTAATTCTTTAGCAGAGTAGTAACCCAAGTTGCGGGTTATCAAGTACAAACTTACTGTTGAATGTGATCGTGCACTTCAAGGTGGTGGTGGCGTGTCGCGCTACCACCACTTTGACTTGAGCAAAACTCTAAGTATTAAATTATTTAAATGTACCATCTATTACTCATTCACAGTCAAGGTGAGGATTTTATTACCAGTGTAGGTGTAAACATTGCACCAACTCAATTAGGATATAGCAACATTTTTGAGGATAGTCATCGGGCCTTGGGTTTTGAGAATCTCCATTTCTGCTGCGTTTCGCACCAGCAGGGCACCAGCAAATCCTAATGAATTCACAGAGATAGATTGGAAATGCTCTTGCGATCGCGGTACGATTAACATCCATTCTCGTGTCGCTAGCAGATTGTAAGCACCAGATTGCTTTGCATCTAAACCTACAGCGTGACGCAAAGTGCGATAAACTTCTAGTGTTGCTTGGGCCACTGCAAATGGCGATCGCACCCAATTAGAATTTAGTGATGCGAAAGCATGTACAAAAGGAAGTTTTGCTGAAGTTGCGTTCGAGCTTTGAAATTGTGCTGATGTTAGCAAAGGTTCAATCGGTATTTGCAACCCTGAAGGGGCAAGTGGTAGGGGTACTAATTGTAAGTGCTTGTGTCGCTGACTAGCACCTGCGGTTTTGCTACTGTTGTAAAATGCTAAACCATCGAAATCAGCCAAACACGCCCACATAGCCGTAAAATCTTCTAAGGTGAGTAAGCTTTCTTGTTCCTCGAAACCACGGGTGATGATTAGCAGATGATAATCTACAACATTGAATTTATTTAAAATACATACATGGGTATGGGAGATATCCGCCACAAATAAATCCTCTTCGTAGGGCAAAAAAGGATTAAACTCTTCACCAGAAATAGCAGATTGTTTTTCCTGTTTCTTCTTAGCTGCTTTTTTGCGATTCAGGTTAGACAAAATCCGCACCAAAAAGCGCACGCCATCCTGTTCAACAAATTCAAATTCTGTCGGAATCGAGAGTAGTGCCTCACATTGCAAAGCATATTCAGTCCGTTCTTTAACACTTGTCCATAAAGTGCCAGGTTTAAGTAAGATTTTCCCCTGTACCATTTTTATTCCTTCAGGCATGATGAAGAGTGCTGAGTGCTGAGTGCTGAGTGCTGAGTGCTGAGTTCTGAGTTGAAAGACCGCCCACAAGGGGCCTTGCTCAAACCCAAGTACATAAATTACTGAGTAATTCTTAATTTACTCAGTACTCAGCACTGAGTTTGGTAAAGAGTACGCAGCGATGTACGTCTCTACGAATGACTATATTCCAATACGGTTTGAGAAAATACCAAAGCTTTCACAACAACGCAATACCTTCGCAACAAAACTGTCACAAATTATATCTACATTGATAATACATCTAAACATCCTTCCAGACAGCAATGCAAAACCAATCTCGCAACAGAGAACACCCATCAAATAGCATTTCACATAACACTGCTGATGCCAAATATCATAAACCCTGGAGAAAGGCTGCCGCCTCTCTATCGCTGGTGCTGCTGGGATCAGGTATGACATTGGCAGGCGGCTATATGGCTGGACACTCTCAGCAGGTGTCTGAAAATGCATCTAATTTGGCAGTAAGTCGAGTCAATGCTGCTCCTCCATTACCAGCAGCCACAGATCCTAACTTTGTTACCCAAGTGGTACAAAAGGTAGGGCCTGCTGTGGTGCGAATTGACTCTTCCCGAACCGTAAAAACCCAGATACCAGATGAATTTAACGATCCATTTTTCCAACGCTTTTTTGGCTCTCAAATGCCAGAACAACAGGATCGGGTAGAACGTGGTACTGGTTCCGGTTTTATTATTAGTGGTGATGGTCGTATTCTCACCAATGCCCACGTAGTCGATGGTGCTGATACCGTAACAGTAACACTTAAGGATGGGCGTAGCTTTAAAGGAAAGGTTTTAGGAAAAGACGAGTTGACCGATGTTGCTGTTGTGAAGATTCAGGCAGATAATCTCCCGTTAGTAACCTTGGGTAATTCAGATCAACTACAACCCGGAGAATGGGCGATCGCGATCGGCAATCCCCTTGGATTAGATAATACAGTAACTACCGGAATCATTAGTGCCACCGGACGCAGTAGCAATCTCATCGGCGCTCCCGATAAGCGAGTAGAGTATATTCAAACTGACGCAGCAATAAATCCCGGTAACTCCGGCGGGCCTTTGCTAAATTCTCGTGGCGAGGTAATTGCCATGAATACAGCTATTATTCAAGGGGCACAAGGATTAGGCTTTGCTATTCCTATCAACACAGCACAACACGTTTCCAGTCAACTAATAGCTACAGGTAAAGTAGAACATCCTTACCTGGGAATTCAGATGGTAGGGTTAACACCTCAGCTAAAACAAAATATCAACTCAGATCCCAATAGCGGTTTGAGTGTGAATGAAGATAAAGGTGTATTAGTTATAAAAGTTATACCAAATTCACCAGCTGCGAAAGCAGGGATACGTGCTGGTGATGTAATCCAAACGCTTGGTGGTCAAGCAGTCACAGATGCCAGCAGTGTTCAAAAGGCAGTAGAAAATAGTCAAGTCGGGAGCGATTTACGTATGGAATTACGTCGCAATGGCCAGAATCTTAACATAGCTGTGCAACCTGGTGCTTTCCCCATGCAGGTACAGTAATCGCTGTGGTGAACCATTTTAACTAATTACTAATTCGTAATTCGTAATTCGTAATTATTGGTGAAACACCACACCAAAATCTCAGATTTGGTGGTCTTTACCTGTTGGGGTTTAAATCCCCAACTAATTCAATTACGAATTACGAATTATCAATTACGAATTATTTTAAGCTAGAGCCACTGCTGGTTGCTGCCAGCGTCCCACCGCCCTACCAATTACTGCCAATTCTTGCATCAAGTTATCGAAACGATCTGGTGTTAGAGATTGGGGCCCGTCGGATAAAGCTTTGGCAGGATTAGGGTGAACCTCTATCATCAGGGAATCTGTACCAGCTGCGATCGCAGCCATTGCCATTGAAGGCACAAATTCAGACCAACCTACGCCGTGGCTGGGGTCAATCATGATTGGCAGGTGAGTTAGTTTTCGCAACACTGGCACTACCGATAAATCCAGTGTATTTCGCGTATATTGACGGTCAAAGGTGCGTATTCCCCTTTCACACAAAATTACATTGGGATTGCCAGATGCCAGAATATACTCGGCTGCCATCAACCAATCTTCAATAGTAGCTGCCATTCCCCGCTTCAACAGAACTGGTTTCGGCTGCGCTCCCACTTTTTTGAGCAAGGAGAAATTTTGCATATTTCTTGCTCCCACCTGAATCACATCAGCAACTTCAGCAATTTTATCCAGGTCTACAGCATCCATCACTTCTGTAATAATACCTAGTCCGCTAATTTCCCGCGCCTTCGCCAACAAATCCAAAGCACTCTCGCCGTGTCCTTGGAAGGCATAAGGTGAAGTCCGGGGTTTGTATGCCCCTCCGCGCAAAAATGCGGCTCCAGCCGCCTTGACGCGCCGCGCCGTCTCCACAATCATTTCTTCATTTTCTACAGAGCAGGGGCCGGCAACAACTACCAAAGGCTGGTGTTCGCCAAATATCACCGCTCCATTGGGGGTATTAACTACCACATCCGAAGCTTCGCCGTGGCGGTACTGACGGCTAGCTCGTTTGTAAGGCTGTTCTACGCGTAACACCTGCTCAATCCAGGGGCTAAGTTCCTGAATTTGTAGTGGATCTAAGCTGGCGGTTTCACCTACTAGACCAATAACTACTTTGTGTTGACCAACAATTTTTTCTGGAGTTAGCCCCCAGCTAGTTAATTCCTCATCAATGCGGTTTATTTCCGCCTCTGGGGAACCACTTTTCATTACTATAATCATCTGAAAGTTCCTGATTAATTAATTGAGTAAAATTTTCTGTAAATAGGCTAACTTTATTGTTGCCTATTAGCCTAATTACAAAAAGTTAAAAATAAAATTTGTTTAGAAAATAAATAGACAAAATGTAGCGCTCAGTCAGTACTTTTACTATTAAATAACTAAATATGGGGTATAAAAAAAGATTATAAAATTTTAATTAGCAATGTTGAAGTTATAAAATTTCAACTTCAACATTCATGGGTTCGGCACTTCCTTCAAGTCGGGAAACCCGCAAGGGCGGAGTGCCTCACTTCTTCATTTACCCAATATCACAGTTACTTAATACCTGAGCGCCGTTCATTATGAGTTTTTTTGCCGAGTTTCGCGCCAAGCTGTCACCATTCGTCCCCAATTGGTGTTAAACTCACCCAAACCTAGCAAACTTCCGACTTTTTCTTCATCCCAAGAGGCTGAGAGAACGCCGTAAGTTATCCCTAACACCCCCAAACCAAATAATCCCATGTTCACTAATAACACGGCGATGGGAGGTAGTCGGATGTCAGAGTAGGTAGCAAGCAGATAGCTAGCAACCAAGGCGCTAATGCCCAAAGCTGTTGGTACACCACAGAACCCAACTACCCGTCGGATCATCCGTTGGCTGACTACTTGGGGAATTGCCATCTCTTGTTTGGTGTAAACCACTTTTTTATCAGCCTGTTTGGTAGATTCTTGAGGCTGTGCTGCTGGTTTACTTGTAGTTTTTGCGGGTTTTTGGCGCTTTTTGTTCGGTTCAAAGGGTAAACGGCTGCGTTCAGATTCTTCAGCAGACATAAGCGGTAGTCCTATCCACGAATACCGAGACGAGCAATCAAAGCTTGATATTTTTCCCGGCTTTCTTGCGATATATAAGCTAGAAGACGCTTGCGCTGGCCAATTAGCTTCAACAGTCCCCGCCGGGAAGAATGGTCTTTTTTATTTGCCTGAAGATGTTCGCTGAGGCGGTTAATGCGCTCGGTTAGCATAGCAACTTGGACATCGGCCGAGCCGGTGTCAGTTTCGTGAACTTGGTAATTGGAGATTATTTCTTGTTTCCGCAGTTGCGTGAGGGCCATGATCGATTCAGTTTCTAGTTTTTCTAAATGTATGCAGCAGTCTCCTATAATATCACAGCCCTCAAGCTGGATGTGGAATGACCTCTGAAGTAATATTTGTACTTTTTAATACTATTTTTACGAGGCTAACATCTAAATATACTTCATATACTTCGTTTCAATCCCTGATATCATGTCCGCTAAATTACCCTTAATTCCCTCGGAACCCCAAAGAGCCAACGCTACGCTTTGTCTCCCCTCCCCGCTTGCGGGGAGGGTTGGGAGTGGGGTGTTTTTATTATGGTCAATTCGACCGACATGATATGATAGGGATCTTAGTTGATTGCGATCATATTGCACCATCGGGCGATCGCACCAAAATGATAGAAGAATGATAGAAGATAAGTTTCAATCCCTAATAGGGATTTTAGTTGATTGCGATAATAGCTGAAAGTCATTAGGGTGCTGCCTACGCCTACGCAATTCCAGCGTGCTGATGTGAGCCAGATTCATCCATAAGTATGATGATTTTAGGGTGATGCCTACGCAATTCCAGCATCCCCATGACTAACCTTATTTGGCAACGTCTTCAAAATCTGTTATCGCACAAGCAAATTCTCTAAAAGCTGTTTTAATTAGAACCTCTTTCGTTCCTCTTTCCAGGGAAGAGTTGCGTATGAGGTCTGTTAATTCTATGAACAACAGAGAAAACATAAAACGATCTTGGCGGTCAACTTGTTTCAAACAAGACGATATAAACTGATAAAGCTCTGTTTTTCTGGGTTTGGTTTGTTCATCCCATATTTGCAACCCAAGCCGAAAAGTTCTCAAGCGGATTTCATTGGTGTTGTATGACGCGTCTTTGTAGCGGACTAATACGCGTTGAGGTATATCCATGAGTTTTAGCTATACATATTCAATGTAAAGTAATTATTCACTTATATTTTGGCTCGACCGGAAAAATCTGATATTTTGCACCAATCGTAACAGCCACCATCGGTTAGAAATGAATGACTTGCGTGGAATATGAAATCAATTCGCAATTCGCAATTCGCAATTCGCAATTCGCAATTAAACTAAGCCACCCACGAGGGGGAGCCAGTCTCGTGGGCGGCTCTGCCGACTTGAGAGAACTGGCGTTGAGGTTTCTACCTACCTTGAGAGACAGGGATTTTTTCGCTTGACTTCGGGCGAGGTTTTCAACCCTTACTTTTTTCATAAAGATTTATGTAGGGTAGAACGGCTGTGCTACCCTACGCTCGTCAATTTAGAGGATACCCCAGAAATGGAGTAGCCCTTGACCAGAAAAAGCTTCAATCAAAATTGCAGATACAAAACCAATCATTGCAAGACGACCGTTCCAATTTTCACTCTGGGGAGTGAAGCCAAAACGCACAGCATTAGGATCTTCTGAAACAATAGGTGCAGTATTCTTAAAATCTGACATGAGCATAACTCCAAAGTTCAAGTGTTGTAGCAGTTGTAACTGTCTGTAAAGTAATGTAACAGATATTTAAGTAAAGGCGACCTGCGGAGGGCAAAATCTTGAGTACAATTACTCATGCAGAATGTGGGATACTACCCAAGGTTTTATAGCAAAGTGCTGAGTGCTGAGTAGAAACTCAGTATTATCAAAGGTTTCAGGAACCAAGATAGTCCTAACCTATGCTTCGACTGCTATACATTCAAAAATGCTTATAAGCTTTGTAGGGCAAGGGATAACGCTCGGTCTGTGTCCTGACGTTATCCCTTGTTATTTAAATTGCCTTGACAAAGACTTGTGTGTAGACCGTAGTTAAGCTCTTGGGGGAGACAAAGCTACGCATTGGCTCTTTAGTAGAGTTCTTAAAGTTACGCTGGATAAATCCGTAATCTTCTATTTGGTTCTTCGCCAAAACTATGCGACTTGAGGCGATAATGTTCTACCAACTCATGTTGCATCTTGCGAACTTGGGGAGAACGTGGCAATAACTCCACTGGCTGTCCTTTAGGAATCACAATTTGCTCAACGGCAAGTCTAGCTTCTTCAAGAGCATCCATCTCATCATCGCTACCATTGTGCAAAAACAATTGCAGTTCTCTATCATCGGCCATTTCTGGGTCGTCGATATTCAGCAACCGCCGCAAACCACGGGTAATTTGGGGAATGGTGCTGGACTTAATCATGTGGATGGGTACGTGACGGGCTTTGGCCATTTGGCGTAATTTGGCGTGGTTTTTGACGTGCGATCGCAGTGCTAAAATTGCATCAGCACTATCTATATCTTTTGTCAATACTACGGGCAAAGTTAGCACGCTAATCACCTGTTCTAGTTGGTGGCGGCTAACCCCATAAGGGTAAACGTGCAATGGCAAATCTTCACCATTCGGCCCTGGCACTCTTGTAGCAGCATCAAAATCAATGCTCTCAGAATAATTGAAGGATTCATCCAGCAAACGGTCAAACTCACTGCGCCCAGTTACCCGCTCTACAGGCAATTGTGGCAGTGCGACCATTTGTCCAGATGAACGCCAGCCATTAGAGGGTCGCGCCGGTGGGAAAGAATCCTCCACTGTTCCTAGCTGTCCACCACGACCGTTGACAACAGCTAACTGCCTTGTAACCGCGATTTTGCCGTGGTCATCAACGGTTCTCGTTTGTGGAGTGGGCTGACGACCTCGCAACAGATTATCTACGGTGTCAGCAACACTTTCGTGTACTGTCCAGCGTTGGCGTTCTAACATCTCCACCGCAATTTCAAAGGTAGGCGGGGCTTTCCGCTCCAAAACGGTCTTTTGAGAGCCTCGCCGTCTGGCTTCATCGTCTCCCAACGTCACAGCTTGGATACCCCCAACTAAATCAGCCAGGGTGGGGTTTTTAATCAGGTTTTCGATCTGATTACCGTGGGCAGTACCTACCAACTGTACACCCCGTTCGGCAATGGTACGAGCTGCTAAAGCTTCCAGTTCTGTGCCAATTTCATCAATGACAATGACCTCTGGCATGTGGTTTTCTACTGCCTCAATCATCACTTGATGCTGTTCATTTGGATGAGCCACTTGCATCCGCCTCGCGCGACCAATGGCGGGGTGGGCAACATCACCATCCCCAGCGATTTCGTTGGAGGTGTCAATAATCACCACTCGCTTATGCAGATCGTCAGCTAAAACACGGGCTATTTCCCGTAAGGCGGTAGTTTTGCCCACACCTGGACGCCCCAGCATGAGAATCGATTTACCAGTTTCTACCAAATCGCGGATCATGCCAATGGTTCCGAATACGGCTCGACCAACGCGACAGGTCAAGCCAATAATCTTACCAGTGCGGTTGCGAATAGCGCTGATCCGATGCAAAGTTTGCTCAATTCCTGCCCGATTATCTCCGCCAAAGATTCCGACTCGTTGAATGCAATCATCTATTTGTTCTTGAGTAACAGGTACTTCGCTCAAATACTCAGCTTGATTAGGAAAGCGAGCCTCTGGGCGACGACCCAAATCCAAGACCACTTCTACTAAACTATCTCGTTTGGGATGACTCTCTAGTACTTGTTGCAGGTCTTGGGGCAAAATGTCTAATAACTTTTGGAGATCGTCTGTAATCGTCATGCGTTCTATGGTGACGTTTTTAGAGATAGCGAGGACATTTGCATGCAGGAGAACCCGCCTGGGTATTTTTTCCGAACGAGCGATTAACCCTCCTGCTGTGACTTGATCTGGGAAACGAGAGAATGGGCAAGTTCTACAGCTTGCCAAAGCAATACTTCATCTTCTTCTAGGCGAACAGTCGCCTTAATATTGGTGTTACTTACCTCCTTATTCTCTAACTGTTCGAGAATTGGTGACAGCAGTACACGGGCATAGCTACCATAGGCGACCCCAGAAATGGATGGAGATGAGGGAGATGAGGGGGATGAGGGAGATGAGGAGGTTGTTGCTCCCCTTGCTCCCCCTGCTCCCCCTGCTCCCCCTGCTCCCCCTGCCTCTTTCAGTAGTCCCATCGCCTTTAACTTCGCAACGGTATACTTATTTGTGCCGCCTGCTAACTGCACATATCCGGGTAACTTAGCTGCCAAAACTTTTTGCCCTAATTTCACCGCAGCTATTGTGGTGCCATCGCCAATATCACCACTCATCGGGCGACCGTCAGTTTGCCAAATTAAAGCACTATTAAATGGGGCAATCAGGTCATACAGCGCCCTTAAGTAGTCAGTCATCCCCTCGCCATCGGGACAGCTGATAGCTAATAACTTTAGTTGATCGACCCACGGTGAAATTGCTTGCCATAATCGCTCAAATTCTGCCAACCGCCCAACTTTTGTATGGATTTCTACGGCATCTATTCCTGTTGACATTACCAATGGCGCGATCGCTCCCGGCGTTGTCACGGATGAAGCTGTATAAATTATACTATAAGGGCAAACTGGTATGCAACGACCGCAGCCATAACACTTTTCGGATACTACTCCTGAAAAGTGTTCTTTGATACTGTCAAACACAATCGCTTGTGCCGGACAAATCCGTTCACAGGGTCTAGGGCAGTCTGTAGGACACTCATGAGGATTAAATTCTGCTTTGCGAAAATGGGGATCTTCTCCATCGTTTAGGCTGACCATCAAAAAGGGTAAATTGCCTTTGTAGTCAAAACCTCGCTTTTGGGCATCCCTAGCCAGAGATTTGGCTACAAGTAGCCCTGATTGCGCTGCTGCAATTACTGCTGGATCAGCTGCAACATCTATGCAGTCAGCGCCCGCCAAAGTATAGGCTAACGTTAAACTTCTGACTGCCGGCAAATGCTGGAAGCTGGCTCCGCAGATCAGCTTGAACCAGTCACCTTGTTTGAGAGATTGTAAAGGTACGAACAGATCAGTCACTATTCTATTATGCGTTTATGCGACTAAAAATAGTAGTCTGCGATCAAGAAAAAGTCCGAATTTGCTGATTTAGGGTTTATTGAATTGGGCATGGGGCATTGGTGGGCACAAGAGGCAGAGGTGCAAAGGGGCAGAGGGGAAAGACTTACTACAACTTCTCCCCTGCCCCCCACTCCCCACTCCCGCAGCTGTCTTAGGAGGCCGACAACATGACAACTGTATTTTTTGTAGAAGACTCTGCTGAAGATAAAGCTTTGTATCGACGCTTCCTAAAGCGGGACGATCGCTACACTTATGATATTTACGAATTTGAGTCTGGAAATAAGGCGCTACAAGCTTGTCAAGAGAAAATACCAGATGTGATTTTGTTGGACTATCGATTACCAGATTTAGACGGGCTGGAATTTCTCACTCAGCTACAGAGGCAAACTTCTAATAATAGCCAAATTTCAGTAATTATGCTGACTGGACAGGGAGACGAAACGATCGCAGTCCAAGCTATCAAGAGTGGGGCGCAAGATTATCTAGTCAAGGGAAAACTGACCACTGATAATTTTTGTCGAGCTGTTCATGGGGCGATCAAGCAGATGCAGCTAATGCGGCAGCTAAAACAACAACAGGAACAACAAAAGTTAGTAGGAGCGATCGCTCTTAATATTCGCCAATCGTTGAGGCTTCAAGATATCCTTGCCACGAGTGTTCAAGAAGTCCGCCAATTACTGGACGCCGATCGGGTACTGCTGTATCAATTTACGCCTAAAATGCTGGGTAATATCGTAGCAGAGTCGGTATTACCCCAATGGACAAAAATCTTAGGACTGGAGATTGAAGATAACTATTTTCAGGAAAATCAGGGGGAAGAATATCGCCAAGGAAAAATCTGGGCAGCGACGAACATCTACGAAGCGGGTTTAAGTAATAGCCATATTCAACTTTTGGAACAGTTTCAGGTGAAGGCGAATTTAGTTGTCCCCATTTTGTTAGAGAGCAAGGAGACTCAAGCAGTTGAACTCTGGGGGCTATTTATCGTACATCAATGTTCTGCCCCCCGACAATGGCAGACATTTGAGGTGGAGTTGCTCAAGCAACTGACAGTGCAACTAGCGATCGCTATCCAACAAGCCGAACTTTACCACAATCTTCAAACCCTCAACACCGAGTTAGAAGCCAAAGTAGAAGAACGCACTGCCAAATTGCACCAAAGCGATCGCCGTTTCCGTGCCATTTTCAATAACACTTTCCAGTTCATAGGGCTGCTAACGCCAGCTGGCATTTTACTGGAGGCGAACCAGACGGCGCTAAATTTTGGCGGACTGAAGCTTAAAGATGTGATTGATCGTCCTTTTTGGGAAGCATACTGGTGGACAATTTCACCGCAAACTCAAGCAGAATTAAAACAAGCGATCGCTCGTGCAGCTCAAGGGGAGTTTATCCGTTATGAAGTTGATGTTCTCGGTGCAAATAGCCAGGTAGCAACAATTGATTTTTCACTCCGTCCGCTTTTAGACGAGACAGGTCAAGTTGTTTTGTTGATTCCAGAAGGGCGAGATATTACCGAACTCAAACAGGCTGAAGAAAAACTCCGGCAAAGTGAAGCACTGCTAGCCACTACTGAACAAATCGCTCATGTAGGCAGTTGGGAATTGAATTTAGAAACCAAAAAGGGCTGCTGGTCAATGGAAACCTTTCGCATTTCTGGTCTAAATACCACTCAAGGCGAACCCAACCAAGCAGAACTTCTCCAAATGATTCACCCAGACGATCGCGCCTTGATTAAGACCCAACTCGAACAGGCGATTACCCAAATAACCCCTTTGAACCTTGAGTATCGAATTATCCGACCTGATGGTTCAGTGCGCTACGTTGAGTCGAAAGCAGAGATAGCTTATGACGCTCAAGGGCAGCCAGTTAAGCTATTGGGAGCGATTATAGATATTACAGAACGTAAACAAACCGAATTAGAAATCATTCGTAGTCGTGACTTGCTAGAAGCTGTTTATAATGAATCCGCTGATGCACTTTTTTTGGTAGATGTCGAAACATTACTGATCGCTGACTGTAACGATCGAGCAGTCAAACTATTTGCAGCCTCTAGTAAAGCTGAACTGATTAACATTGAAGGTAATACTCTACAAAAACAACCGTTTGCTTCCAATGAAATCGCCACCTTTGTGGAAGAAATTAACCAGCAAGGGTTTTGGAGTCGAGAAATTGAATATATTACTAAGCAGGGCAAACCCTTTTGGGGAAACATCGCCGCCAAACAAATTACAGTCGCTGGTACTGTGATGCAACTGGTACGAATCACGGATATTACTGCACGGAAGCATGATGAAGAAGAGCGTAAACGGGCAGAAATAACTCTCCGAGAAAGTGAGGAACGACTACAATTAGCCCTTGAGGCTTCTGGAGACGCTTTGTGGGACTGGAATATTTTGACTGGAGAGGTGTATTACAGCCCTCGCTATTTAGAAATGCTCGGATACGGCTTTGATGAACTCCCACAGGATTTTAGTACCTGGGAGCAATTAGTTCATCCAGACGATCTACCTTGGGTGGAGAAAATCTTGGCAGATCACCTTAAGGATAGTTCAGCACAGTACAAATTTGACTATCGACTCCGAACTAAGTCGGGCGAATGCAAATGGATTGCCAACTACGGTAAGGTTGTGATGCGAGATGCAGATGGTAATCCTCTGCGAATGACTGGTACTCATCGGGATATCAGCGATCGACAAGCTGCGCTACGCGAACACAAACAAGCCGAAGCAGCCTTAGCCAAAAGTGAAGAACAACTGAGACTAACCTTGGAATTTAACCACATCGGTCTTTGGGATTGGAATGTTCAAACAGGCGAAGTTATCTGGAATGACAACCATTATCGTTTGTTAGGTTTAGAGCCAGAAATATCAGCAGCCAGTTATCAACTATGGCGCGATCGCGTGCATCCAGAGGATGTTGACCGAATCGAACAAGCTGTATCAAATGCACTAGCACAACATATTAATTTTCAAGGCGAATATCGAGTGATTTTTCCTGATGGTAGGGTTCACTGGCTGACGGGGAAAGGGCGTGGTGTTTACAACGAAGCAGGCGAACCTGTACGGATGCTGGGCGTAATTATTGATGTAAGTGAGCAAAAACAAGCAGAAGCAGCCTTGGAAGAAAGTGAAGCCCGATTCCAGGCATTTATGAACAACAGCCCAGTGTTAGCTTGGATCACTGATACAGATGGGCGTGTACTTTACTTAAATCAAACATACCTGCGGACATTTAAATTACTATCCGAACAGGTGATTGGGCAATCCATTTTTAACCTTTACCCAGATGAAATTGCTCGGCAGCATTTCGATCATATTCAGACAATTACACAGACAAATCAGGTAATTGAGGTAATTGAAGTTGCTCCTCGACCAAACGGTTCCCTTGGTGAGTTCTTGGTATACAAATTCCCGATTCTCGGATTGTCTGCACAAAAGCTAGTGGGTAGAGTGGCGATCGACATCACAGAACGTAAGATTTTGGAGCGAGAACTGGCTCACAAGCAAAAGTTATTGGATACCTTCATCAATAATGCACCTGTTGGTATAACCATTCTCGATCGGGAACTACGTTATTCATTAATTAATGAAGCATTAGCAGAAATTAATGGTATTCCCGCAGCGACGCATTTTGGTAAGACACCGTGGGAGATTGTCCCTGATATAGCACCAAAGCAAGAGCAACTCTTTCGACATATCTTAACAACGGGTGAACCGATTCTGGATTTGGAAATCAGTGGAGAAACCCCAAAATTTCCAGGTATAATCAGGACTTGGCTAGCTTCCTATTTTCCGATTCAGTCTGAAGCCGATGAACCGATTAGCATAGGCGTTGTTGTAGTTGAAATCAGCGATCGCAAACGCGCTGAACAAATGTTAGAGTTGCAAGCAGTGATTACCCGCAACATGGCAGAAGGAATTTGCCTAGTTCGTGTCACAGATGGCGTGTTTGTCTACGCCAATCCTAAATTCGAGCAGATGTTTGGTTATGAACCTGGTGAATTAATTGGTCAGCATGTGTCGATTATCAACTACGGTGATCAAAATAATACACCTGAAGATGTTAGTCAGGCGATTTGCATTGCTATTTTGAAACATGCTGAAGCAACCTATGAAGTCCATAATATTAAAAAAGATGGCACTCCATTCTGGTGTAGCGCTACCGCTTCCGTTTTTGAACATCCTGAGTATGGAAGCGTCCTTGTGGCTATCCAACAAGATATCACTGAGCAAAAGCAAGCGGAGGAAAAAATCAAAGCCTCTCTGAAAGAAAAAGAGGTATTACTCAAAGAAATTCATCATCGTGTTAAGAACAATTTAGGAATTGTTAGCAGTTTGCTGCAAATGCAATGCAGACGAACACAAGAGCCTATGGTGACAGCTATTTTGCGCGATAGCCAAAACCGCATTGCTTCCATTGCCCTAGTTCATGAAAAACTATACCGTTCTGAAGACCTCGCTGATATTGATTTCGCTCAATACATTCCAGATTTAACAACTCATTTATTTGATTCTTATAATGTCAGTTCCAGCCACATTCAACTAAATATTCAAGTTGATAATGCTAGCCTCGACATCGAAACCGCCATTCCTTGTGCCTTGATTATCAACGAACTGGTTTCTAATGCTTTGAAATATGCCTTTATTGGTAATTTTGGAGGAAAAATTGAAGTTAAGTTTTATCAAGAATCCGCATCTACTTTGATACTCATTATTAGAGATAATGGTGTTGGTTTACCTGAAAACTTTGATAGTAAGAAAACTAAAACGCTGGGTATAACTCTTGTCCAGGGTTTAGTCAAGCAGATCAGAGGAAAGCTTGAAATTGACTCTCAACAGGGAACAGAGTTCAAAATTACATTTACAAACGGTCGGGCATGACATGATGAAAATAATTGGCATATCATCAAACACGCAGACAAAAGAGACAGTTCGAGTCCTTGTTGTTGAAGATGAATATATCCTCGCTATCAACTTACAAGAAAGTTTAGAATCTTTAGGATACGTTGTTTTAGATATTGCTGATTCTGCCGAAGGGGCAATTGCAAAAGCAAATGAATTACACCCAAACTTGATTTTAATGGATATTAGGTTACGGGGTGAAATAGACGGAATCCAGGCAGCAGAGCAAATTTGGCATCATTTGCAAATTCCGATTATTTACGTCACAGGCCACTCCGATCAGTGTACTGTTGAGCGAGCAACGCTGACATCCCCCTTTGGATACATTCTCAAACCCATTAAGGAGCAAGAACTTTACGTTGCCATTCAAACAGCACTCAATCGCTACGATCGCGAGCAATTTTTGAGTTCTGTGCTTGGGGGAATGGGCGATGGGGTAATTGTAGTCGATACTGAATTAAATATTAAATACATCAATCAGGTAGCTGAAGCTCTGACAGGGTGGCAATGGAATGAAGCTAAAGACAAGATATTAACTGAAGTTATCAAAATCATTGATGAACAAACTCAGTTGCCGATAGAAAATCCAATTATTGTAGCCCTCCAACAAGAAACTACTATATATTTGGGCAGTGGCATCCTACTGGTTGCTAGAGACGGGATAACTATACAAATAGCTGATAGTGCTACTCCCCTAAGAAATAACAGTGGTGTAATTACAGGAGCCGTATTGGTTTTCCGGGATGACACGCAACGACGGTTAACCGAAGAACGTAATCTCGCAGCTGAACGCGCCCAACAACTAGAAATTCGTGTGGCAGAACTTCAACGTCTGAACCAGTTAAAAGAGGATTTTCTGGCAACCACTTCTCATGAAATGCGAACGCCCTTGTCAAATATCAAAATGGCAATCTCTGTGCTAGAAAATATTCTTGATCGGCAGGGAATCTTAAATTCAAACACATTTTCTCCTTCTGAATCTGTAGGTCGCTATTTAGGTATTGTGCGTGAACAGTGCGAACAAGAACTAGAGTTGGTTGACAATTTATTGCATCTACGAATGATTGATGCAGATCTCTATCCATTGGAATTAACTTCAATTCAACTGCAAAACTGGCTGCCTCACGTTGCCGAGTATTTTCAAGAACGCGCTAAAGCTAGGCAACAGTCTTTTGAAGTTAGTGTTTTTCCAGATTTACCACCTTTAGTTTCAGACTTGGCTAGCCTGACTGAAATTGTTTCAGAGTTACTCAACAATGCTTGTAAATACACTCCACCTGATGGACAGATTGTGTTAAATGTTCAGGTAATTGACATCACAAAAACTCTGACAAATGAATATGCTAAATCTAATGTATTACATAATTTTCAAGTTCCTTATTTTCAAATCACAATTAGTAACTCTGGGGTAATAATTCCGAAAAAAGAACAATCTCGAATTTTTGAGCCGTTTTACCGCATTCCTGAAAGCGATGCCTACGGCAACCCGAAACGGGAACGCTGGCAACAGAGCGGCGCAGGATTAGGTTTAACATTAGTTAAGAAGTTAGTAGAATATCTCCAAGGCACGATTGAAGTTACCAGTTCTCAGGGCTGGACAACGTTTACAGTTCAGCTGCCTTTAAGTTTGTGATGGTATTTGTCATTTGTCATTAGTCCTTTGTCCTTTGTCATTAGGCGTTGGTTATTAATTCTTCTCCTCGTGCCTCTCTCACTCACCGAAAGAGTTCAAACTACGCCAAAATCTAAATAAACGCGATCGCATCTTACTAACATCTTAACTAACAATGCAGATTACCCAAAGTCTCCATACAGCGATTCTTGTGACTAACTTAGAACGCTCTGAACATTTTTATGGGAAAGTATTGGGATTATCTAAAATAGATCGTTCCCTAAACTACCCTGGTGCATGGTATCAAGTCGGCAACTATCAAATTCACTTGATAGTTGCAACCACTGTCCCCACGGAAAATCCAAACAAAAAATGGGGACGTAATTCCCACGTCGCCTTCACAGTAGCTGACTTAGACGCCGCAAAACAAGAATTCCTTAATCAGAATTATCCCATTCAAGCCAGCGCCTCCGGTCGCGCTGCCCTGTTCACTCAAGACCCAGATGGGAATATTATCGAGTTGAGTCAGCAGTAAGGGGAAGTGGGGGAGCAGGGGAGCAGGGGAGGCAGGGGAGGCAGGGGAGAATAATTAATCCCCAATGCCCAATGCCCAATGCCCAATGCCCCAATCCCTCTTCTATTCTGGTAATTTATATTGCCCAACAATACGTTTGGCAAACTCTGGAACGTGCGCTTCTAATTTCTCTGGATGATTCCGTTTCACATATAAATAATTCCGAGTAAAGTGGGAATCAATGGAAAATCGCGCATATTCTAGACCTTTGGGGCCGATTTTTTCGATAACCACACCCATTAGTTTTGCTGCCCACATCGGGAGGGTAACGCCTTTATCGTAAGCGGGAATACTTTGCTGTACGGCTTCTTTGCGGTTGCCTTTAGACATCACTGCTTGAGTATCTAACTGGTCTTTTACTAAATCCAGCATTTCCTTACCACTGTCATTTCTAACTACAATCCATTGCCAGCCGAAGGGTGCGCCCATATAGCCAACAACTAAGTCAGCTAGGGAGTTGACGTAATCAAAGCAACTCATACAAGATGGGGCAAAGACATCTTTGAGTTGGTTAGTCTTCAAGCCAAAGAAAGGCACTGTTTCTGATGAGCCATCTTCATGTTTGAAGTGAACCCGGAAGTCTTGCATAAATTCGTAATGCACAACTGTATCAGGTGATCGGCTGGTGGTTTCTAAGAATTTTTGCAGTCCGGCGCGGTTAACGTTATCTACGCAGGGCGTACCCAAAACATACAGCTTTTCTAAACCAAGTTGTTTTTCTACGGCTCTTAATGCCTGGATTTGGCAACCAACACCAATTACTAACAGCCGCTTCATCCCCGATTTTTCTACCTGTTCTAATACCGAAAGGTTCGGAGAAAGCGTTGGTTTATTTACTCGTGCTGCTAGTATTTCTTCTGGAGTCCGGGCAATGACGGGCATGGGTTGAAAGCGGTCTTCTTTGGTGTTTTGCACGCAGACGACACCTTCAACTAAGCCGTGATTAAGCATTTCAATGGCAATGCTGCTAACAATACCCGTCCATTGTGCGCCTTCTATGGGTTGCTGTTTCTTCGCCGCTATCATGTCTTGATGAACACCAAAGTAGAGTTCATCGGGGTTTTCGAGATGGCGCGATCGCGTGTGTGTTTCTTGTTCAAGTTCGCCTATTTGCTGATTAATAAAAGCGCAAGCTTCCTTGACATAGTGAATATAGTATGTGTCGCATAGTCCGCACTCGCTACAGAGTTCTTTGGCTGGGCGGCGGCTGGTAGATTTTAAGGCTCTGGCTTTTTTGTGAGGAGAAACTGAGGTCATATAAACTTTTTGTTTTATCCAGGAATCGCTTTTATTACAATACCTTCACTGGCTATGAACTTGACGATAGAGATTGAACAAGACATTGTAATATTTTGAAACGCAGAGGGACGCAAAGTAATACCAATTCAAAATTCAAAATTCAAAATTAAAGAATTTCTGCCCCCTGCTATACAATCACACTCAGCGATGAGTAGGAGAAATAGAATTTGATTTTTGATACACAGATAAAAGCAGACATTCCCAAACTAGCCGTGGTTGAGCATAAGAAAGCAAGTGCTTTCGAGATTGTTCTACCTGGTGAATGATACTAGGTTGATGCCACTGCTGCCAGTAGAATTGCTGAAGATAATCAACTAACCACAATTGTGCTTCTGTATCTAAATCCTGATCAATTTTTTTGGCTAACTCTAAGGCGTTACGGTAAGATTTAGGCGCTTTTTTCAAGTCTTCAAGTAACTCAGGGGGAATAGCTTGTAATTGCTCATAAGATGCGATCGCACTTCCAGCACTACCAGCTGCTATGCTCAATACTGCCTGATTTTGCAAAATTTCCTGATGACCTGTTTGTGTGAGTACAACAACCAAAGACTGTGCATCTAAGCGATAAAAGGGAATGCGTTGACAGCGTGATACCAAAGTTGGCAACACAGATTCAGGTGTCGGTGCAATTAAAATTAATGTTGCCTGTCCTGGTTCTTCCAAGGTTTTAAGTAAAGCGTTCGCTGCGGCTTCTGCCATTGTTTGCGCTTCTTCTAGCACCACCACATTCCTCGGCGCTTCCAAAGGCGGACGACCTAAAAACTCGGTAATTTCCCGAATTTGCTCTAGTCGAATTACAGGAGGCGCTTTACGCTTGAGTCCTTTTTCGGCTGCTTCTGCTGCTGTTAATCGTTGTCCCTGGTATTGGTACGTTGGTTGCACCCACAATAAAGCTGGATGGTTTCCCTGACGCAAACGATTTTGTAAAGAAGTAGTAACTCCGATCCCACTAGAAAATAGCAATTCCACAAAACATCTAGCTGCTAAACTTCTGCCTACACCATCTGGCCCCACAAATAAGTAGGCTGGAGGAACCCGGTTTTGTCTGACAGCCTGAGTAAGTAATTCTATAGCTTGCTGTTGTCCGATAACTGGTGCAAATGGATCGTTAGTCATTAATTATTAGTTAGGAGTTAAGAATTAAGAGTTATTATTTTTTCTTTGCTTTTCTATATAGTTTGAGCTAATTAATACTTTAGTAAGTTTTTGTGAAGAAAAGCAACCATTTTCAAACAAGTTTTGATAGTTTCGATAAGATTAATACATAAAGGATAAAGAGCATAGGGCTTAAATTCTTAAATTATCGCCTGCTAACTATCTGCAAGCTTCAACAGGGATTTTAAGCTAAGTTTTTTGCAGTTACTCTAAATTAAATCAGTGAACTTTTAAACATCCTTCAGGGCATCTAAATGTTAGTGAGGCTGTTGGCAAAAATTGCCGCAGCTAAATATCAGAATATTCGGTGAAGGTACAATTGTTACTATCAGCGATAAAAATATTTGCACCTTCTCTCGAATGGTTTCTCTAGCTATTTTCATTGAATGAAAACTGCTAGATGAAGAGGCGCTGAGTATTTTGGCATTTCTACTGGTAAAAACAGCGATAAAAGACCATAACACCGAAATCAAGATTGCCAAAGGAGACTGATATGGAAATCTTCGATTATGTGATACTGGGAGCCGGATTGGGCGGACTTTCGGCCGCAGCCTGTTTAACTCGACAAGGCTATCAAGTAGCAGTTCTAGAACAACATTATTTACCTGGTGGATGTTGTCACACCTTTGATTACGGGGAATATAGTTTTTGTGCTGACGTACATTACATTTCTCAATGTGGTTCTGGTCAGACTATAGGTCAATTTCTCCACTATCTTAATCAAGATGTACCCTTTAATAGCCTCGATTTTGACTGCATCGATCGAGTTATTACACCAGAGGCAGATTTCAAAATTCCTTTGGGATGGGAAAATTTGCGATCGCGTTTACTCTCCACATTTCCAGAAGAAGCTAATCCTATCAACCGTTACTGCAATGAAATTCAGCAACTCCACCAAGAAATTCGCAGCCTAGTGCAGGAAGTACACTGGTTTGATCGGAAGCTGTCTGACTGGTTAAAATTACCAAAATATTTGAATTTATTTTTGAAGCGCAATTGGACTCTACAAGATTTGTATAACCATATCGGGTTATCACCTAAACTACAAGCATTGTTGGCGGGGCAAAGTGGCGACTATGCACTACCACCAGAAGAAATTGCGCTACTCACGCACACTTCTCTAACTTGGGACTACTCAGAAGGTGCTTATTATCCCAAACATCACTTCAAACACTTTGTTAATACCATTGCAAACGTCATTACCACAGGTGGAGGTGTAATCAAATACTCAACTCCGGTAAGCCATATTCAAGTTAGTAACCACAATATCCATAGTGTCATTGCCGATGGTATAAGCTATTGTGCCAACAAAGCTTATATCAGCGACCTCGACCCCAAATTAACAGTAGAGTTGATGCATGATTCTGAATCTTTGAGTCACAAAGAGCATCAACGTTTAACCAGTTACGAATACTCAGCCAGTGCTTTCAATATCTACTTGGGTTTAGATAGCCGTTTCGATCCTCAACGTTACGGCATCGGTAATTGGAATATTTGGTATTATCCCACAGGCGACCTGAATAGAGAATATCAACAACAATTGGCAGGTGACTTAAGTCATCCGTGGATTTTCCTCTCTTGTCCAACGATGAAATCTAGCGAACCAGGTATGGGGCCAAAAGGACATCAGGTTTTAGAGATTGCGACTGTCTGTTCTTATAAACCATTTGAAAATCTGCACAAAACTAATCCAAAAGCCTATAAAGCCAAAAAGCGAGAAGTTTATCAGCAGATGATGACAAGTGTACGAGATTTGATTCCAGATGTGGACAACTACGCCCGGATGAAAGTTTACGGCACACCTACCACCAGCGAATTTTATCTAGGACAGCCGCAGGGTAATATTTACGGTGCGAAATTAATTCCCAAACAGGTTGGTTTAAATCGTCTGGGATATACGACAGAGTTATCTAACCTGTTTTTCGTCGGAGCAAGTGCTGGATATCCGAGTGTACCAGGTGTGATTGGGAATGGGATGGATGTTGTAGAATTGCTGACAGGACAATCGGTATGGCATAAAACTGAAATACCTCAGCCTTTGGTGGCAGTTGGTTAATGAGTGCTGAAGTGCTGAGTACGATTCTTACTTTTGTACTCAGCACTGTTTGGGTAAATTAGCAATCAAACCTTAGACGTGAGAAATCTGGATATCTCTGCATGTGCCAACACAGCACCAGGTTCGCGTTGGAGAGCGTTGTAATACTTTCTCTCAAAGGTATTACCCGTCTCTAACGGTACAATGAGTGTACGGACATCAGCAATCAATTTTTGGAAATCGTCCAGCAATATCGGTTCATCTGCTTGGAGCATTTCATCAACTTGCACAACCATCTCAGAAATGCGATGTAGCCAAGCAAATTGTTCATGAGCGATGACTAGCTGAAGAAGTTCTCCACTTGATACTCGTCCACTAATCTGTTCGTAGGCAATGCGTTCTGTCTCCAGCAACATCTTGTGAAGGTAGAGTAATTTGTTTCGTAAATCACGCAGATATTGATGCTGACGTATTCTTTGTGTAAGTGTGTTAGAAGTCAATGTTACTTATCCTTTCGTTACAATAGTCTTCAATGGCTTAAATAATTTCTAAGCATTGAGAATTGGGCATGGAATTGGGCGAGAAGTTACAGGAGACAGGGAATAATCTGTAACCTATTCCCTTTTTCTTCCCTACTCAGCACTGGCTCAACCCTAGCTAGCCGCTAACAGCACTCCTGAAGGGAGTTGGTAATTCTTCCCCATGCCCTTGTGAATGGAGTTTTTTATGTATTTGGTTTCCTTGCTAAGAAGCATTATAATAAACATATCTTTTTATAACCGTTATATCTTATATTTGATTAATCATATAATAGCATAAAATTATAAGAAGTACATAGTGTAGAACTGAGCGAGAAAATATCAATTATGGGAAAACCATCTTCATGTCGCTAGCAAATGTAATTTTAGGTCTTCTTCAGCAGCAAGAAATGACGGGCTACGACCTGAAAACGAGCTGCTTCGATCAATGCATTGCCCATTTATGGCCAGCAGATCAGGCACAAATTTACAGAACTCTCGATAAGCTAGTTGAGCAAGGCTGGATTACCTGTAACATTGAAATTCAACACGATCGCCCCAACCGCAAAGTCTACAGTGTGACGGAGCTAGGGAAAGCCGAATTTAGCCGCTGGCTAGGGATTCATCAGCCCTTACCGACTATCAGAGAACCTTTACTCGTCCAGTTGCATTTTGCAGATCAGTTGTCGAATGAAACCATCATTCACCTACTCGAGCAACAATTGGCGGCTCGAAGCAAAAAGCTGGCTGAATGTGAAACCATCGATTTGCCATCACTCAGTGATGAATCTGCTAACCGCAAGCAGGTGATGCAAAGGTTGGTGCTGGAGTTGGTAATCCGAAGAGAAGAGACTTATATTGATTGGTTGAAGACAGCAATCGATGTTGTCAGTCGCCAAGAGCCATATCCATATTACCAAGAAAGAATTCAGGAGTCACTCGATTTTAGATTTTAGATTTACGATAGCGAAGCGTTAGCGAGTCCACGTACTCTGTAAGAGTTGCAAGCTACGCGTAGCGTCTCGTAGAGAGCGTATGCGTGGATTAACCTCTCCGATGTATTGAAGAGGCTTGAAAATTGATTTTTTTATTTTCTTCTCTGTGAACGGAGAGGCTTGAAACCTTTATTTTAGATTCTAGATTTTAGAATTTAATCCAAAATCCAAAATCCAAAATCTAAAATTGTCTCGGTCAGGAGCCAGAAAAAGAAATTGAATTTTGAACGAAAGAGCAGATGAATCGTGGATTATTTGTAGGTTTAGTAACTTTAGATTTGATTTACCTTGCTGACTCTGCCCCTAAGAATAATCAAAAGATTGTCGCTACTGACTATACTGTAGCGGCAGGAGGCCCAGCAACAAACGCGGCTGTAACTTTCAATTATTTAGGAAATCAGGCTACAGTCTTAGGTGTAGTGGGTTCTCATCCAATGACGCAGCTAATTCGAGGTGACTTGGCAAATTACAAAGTTGCGATCGCAGACCTTGAGCCTACCACTGATTTAGTACCGCCTGTATCTTCGATCGTTGTCACTCAAGCCACAGGTGAACGCGCCGTGGTTTCGATCAATGCTGTCAAAACTCAAGCTAGCAGCGCATCTATCCCGCCAGATATTTTGCAAAATGTCGATATCGTACTAATTGATGGACATCAGATGGCGGTTGGTGATTCCATAGTTCAAATGGCTAAAGCCAATAATATCCCAGTAGCGATCGATGCTGGTAGTTGGAAGCCTGGATTTGAGCAAATTTTACCGTTTGTGGATTACGCTATCTGTTCAGCTAATTTTTATCCCCCCAACTGCCAGACTGGAGAAGACGTTTTTAGCTATCTCAGTGGATTTGACATTCCTCACATTGCCATTACCCACGGGCAAGAACCAATTGAATACTTGAGTGGCACTAAAACTGGTATCGTAGATGTGCCGCAGATACAAGCAGTTGATACGTTAGGAGCTGGAGATATTTTCCACGGTGCTTTCTGTCATTACATTTTAAGGCAAAGCTTTACTGATGCACTGTCACTGGCAGCTAATATTGCTGCTGATTCCTGTAAATTTTTTGGTACTCGGTGCTGGATGGATTTAAGATAATTCGTAATACTCGCCTTTGGCGAGAAGCAAGCTACGTAATTCGTAATTTAAGACTTTGAATTACGAATTAGTAATTAGTTAAAGTAAGTATCGCTGTGCGCCTCTAATCACGTTATATAGCACAAGCCTTGGTGGTTAGGACATCAACAGATGATAAAACTTAGATACAAAAAGACTTTTCACCCAGTCCCCAGTCCCTTGCTATATATATTTTTAGATCAGGCCAAATTAATGAAAGATTTACAAGAAATATTAGCGATCGCTCGTGAGGTAGGTTGGGGCGCAGCAGATATACTGCGATCGTATTACCACGGTACTGCAAAAGACCCTAACTTAGAAGTCCAATATAAGCAGAATGAACCTGTCACTGTTGCCGATTTAGCTGTGAGTCAATACATTTTGCAGAGGCTACAAGCAACTTTAGGTAACAAAGATTTTGCTTACATCAGCGAAGAAACTTATCAATCGCCAAGTAGTGGTAGACAGCCTTTTGTCCCTTGGGTATGGATAATTGACCCTTTGGATGGTACACGAGACTTTATCGAAAAAACTGGCGACTATGCAGTTCACATTGCTTTAGTCAAGGAAACACGCCCAGTGTTGGCAGTGGTAGCAGTACCAGAAACTCAAAAGTTATATTACGCTACCAAAGGTGGGGGTACATTTGTAGAAACCCGTGACGGATCTGTTCCTTTACAAGTGTCGTCAGGTAAACCAATTGAGGATTTAACCTTAGTCGTTAGTCGCTCTCACCGCAACCAACGGTTAGATCGCTTACTACAAAATTTACCCTGCCAAAACCAGAAATCTGTGGGTAGTGTCGGCTGTAAAATCGCCACTATTGTCGAGCAACAGGCAGATATCTATATTTCCCTTTCTGGTAAGTCTGCGCCCAAAGACTGGGATATAGCCGCCCCAGAACTGATTATAACAGAAGCTGGTGGTAAATTTACCCACTTCGACGGCACTCCCTTGCAGTATAACACTGGTGATATCAATCAATGGGGAGGTTTGCTAGCTAGTAATGGTGAATATCACGAATTACTATGTAAAAAAGCAGAAGGTATTTTAGCGCAGTTTGACCATAGCTAATATACTTGAGAATAAATATTTTTTAATTTACTTTAATTTACTTTTAAGACAGTTGATCGTGGTATGATTAATCCCATTACCGAAAATAATCTTTACCACTTAGTCCACAGTTTAATTTTAAAAACACTAAATATCTGGGCGATCGCGAGTTAATTACGATCTCCGATTAAAAGTGTAACCTTATATAGTACAAGCAACAAAAGCCAGTCTTTAGAAAGTCTGCAAACCGTCCTTAAAGGTTTGATTTGTGAATAAAATTCACTATCAGGCAATATTCAAAGGCTGAATGCTGTGCTACACTCATGGACATAAAGATTATTTTCGGTTGAGTAACTCGTTTTGATTTCTAAAAACCGTCTCTCCGAATTTAACTCTCTACACTCCCTGAATTCGGAGATTTCTATGTCAATTTACGTCGGAAACCTGTCCTATCAGGTTACAGAAGATGACCTAAAGCAGGCTTTTGCAGAATACGGAACAGTAAACCGTGTTCAACTACCCACAGATCGGGAAACAGGCCGGCCGCGTGGGTTCGCTTTTGTGGAAATGGAATCAGACACACAAGAACAAGCTGCCATTGATGCACTTGATGGTGCTGAATGGATGGGACGTGATTTGAAAGTGAACAAAGCTAAACCTCGTGAGGAAAGAAGCAACTCCTCTCGCGGTAGCTGGGGTGGCGGTAATAATGCCCGCCGCAACAATAATCGCTACTAAGTCGATTCCTGAGAATTTCACATTTAGCTGAAGCAGTATAAGCCCCGCACTCTCCCGCAGGGGAGTGACGGGATGAGCAAGTTCTTGTGGTAAACTTGAACCATCTTGACCCTCAATAAAGGCAAGCAAAAACCAAGCTCATAGGTACAGGTTGCAAGGAAAGTGTGGGTCTTGGGAACCAGGACTCCTGCCCTTGGAGGCAATGTAAGACCAAAAGAATTACGGAGTTTTGGAGGCGGTTGCCGATGAATTGGGAAGCCCGTGCTGTATGCGGAGCATCAGCGTCGGGTAGTTCGCAGTCTCCAGCAGATAAAGCCAAAGGCTCCATTCTGCTGGAATATTTTTTTGGCATCTAGTCTTGAACTATTCATCCAAATTAAGGAGGAATGAGAATGACACAAGTAGTTTTAGGGGAGAATGAAGGTATTGAATCAGCCTTAAGAAGATTTAAGCGGGAAGTTTCTAAAGCAGGAATTTTCCAAGATATGAGAAAAAAGCGTCACTTTGAAACACCCATAGAAAAAGAGAAGCGTAAAGCAATTGCTAGGCACAAGCAACGTCGTCAACAACGTTCTCGCTTCAATTAAAAAGTCCAAGCAAATTTGCCCTTCGATTTAATATCCAGCCAGCATCTCTTTATTATTGCCATATCTCCAGGCAAGCCACAAGTAATTAGGCATACATCAAAAAATAACACTGTTCGTAGTAGCGCTGTATTGACTTTCAGCGCTACTAACCGTATAAATTTTCAATTGCGTAAGGATGATGATGTTAAACAGCAGCCAAAACAGAGCAAATACCACCTTGCTTTATTGTCAACGCTTTGCTTAACTTTTTTGTATTCAAAATTACATCTGCATTTAGCAGTAGTTTATTCCGCTACAAAAACTTAGGCTTTACTGACCAATGCTAGAGGCAAAACTGAATTAATTCCGAATTACGAATTACAAATTACTTGTTTAGTCTGCAATCCTTGGCTCTGGATTTTTAGGAAAATGTTACGACTTTATCATTTATTACTAGGCTCTATTTTGCTGGTGTCAATACCAGTAGGAGCCAAATTTATTCTTCCCCAATTTTCTCCACCCAAAGTAATAAAACCTACTACCGCTGCAAAACTTCCCAACTCTAATCAGGGAAATATCTGGCAGAAAATTCTGGGAAATGCTGCTGCTCCAACTAACTGGCAAGTTGCTCCTTGTGAAGGAAATGCACCCCTGCTGTGTGTCTCCTCCAAAGGAAAACGTTTGGGTACAGTTGAGATTAACATTTACCCACTAGCAAACAATGAGGATTTCCGAAAGAAACTCTTAGCAGCTGGTATTCCAACTGCTTCCCTAATAGACTACCAAAGTTCCAAGTACCAAACCCAGTTATTACCAGTACTTAAGACTTGGGTTGCAGACCACTACGCTGCGTTTGCCAAAGATCGTCAGGATGAATATGGAAAAGAAATTACTTTCTCAGCCTACCCACCGCAACCAGTACCCATTGGTAAACTTCAGGGAATCCGCTATGGGTTCGTCGGACTTAAGCAACAAGGTGGAGTACGAGAGCAACATATCGGTCATGTTGCCTTTGATGGCAGTAAACTTTACGTAATTACTACTGCATTTGACACAGGTACGCAAACAGGTAACTTTGATAAACTAGAAAACTTGGCTATTTTTCAACCTTACTTATATGCGCTCGCAGCAGATTTGCATTTACCCCAATAGGGACTGCGGATTGGGTATTAGACATAGGAGTGAAAATTAATTCTGCGTTGCCCGAAATCCTTGGTAGGCACAATTCATGAATTGTGCCTACGTCGTTTCTGGAGATGTCTATTGGGTATTGGGTATTAGGAAATCTTGCTTCCTAATCTTTAGTCCCCAGTCCCCAATCCCTAGTCCCCAGTCCCCATTAACCTAAATCTCAGCCACCGCACGTTCAATCAAGCGATGTGCTAAAGTTTGTGTGCCAGTGTGCTCATAATAATTTGTTGCTACATCCAGGAATGCTGCGAGGTAGTCCAACTTGTCATCAGCAATATCGGTAAAACTTTGCAAGTTGTGGACAACCTTTTGCGGCGTTAAATTATTGGCGCTAACTAACCCACTCATCCAACCTTTAACTGAGTCAAAGCTTTCGCCGATAAAGTTGAGTTTACTGCCAGCATTGTTCCCTGGAATCACATCTTTGATGTTTTGGAAAGTCGAGTTTTGTTCTAACTCCTGTGGATTTGTTTGATTCAGCCCAGATATCGCTTTGCTGATAAAATCTGGGCCCAAAGGTATCAAACCATCAACGCAAACTAATGCCACCATGCGGATCAGTGACTCACCACTATACTCACCTAAAGAGGCGACAAAATCCCCAATACTGTCTCCTGGAATGCCATTAATTTGACAGAAGGCTACCAACTCAGCCACTAATTTTAATGTCAAATCAATAGTTTGGGCTTTATCAGGTTTGGGAGTGACAGAGTTTAAAAAACCCAACAGAGGAATTTTTTCGCCGACTTTGTTAGCTAAAGCTGCTGCACCAAGCGCTTTATCTGTAGCATCAACAGTTTGATATAACCACAAAGCTGTTTGGTATCCTTGGGATTTATCGTTGAATAGATAAATCGCTCTTTCGCCAATTTGCTGAATTAAATCTTCGTCGTCTTCGCCAGTGACAGCCTTAATAGTGTTGACAAAGCCGACGGTATTTTGCCACTCTCCAGGAGCAACAAAATCGAGGGACTTCAACATAGAAACAGTTAAGCCGCCAGTTGGCAATTGATCAACCAACTCAACAATCGATTTGCTCACAAAAATCTCCTTATTTAGGTTTTATTATCTGAATGTTAATAGTGCAAATTATTTCAGTTTAGCCAAACCATTAAGATTAAACTTCTCTAACCAATCTTCGCGATCGCTAGCTGTAAATGACGGATCGCGAGAAAGTGCTTTTACTTGGTACTTACCTACCAAAATTGCAGTTTGCGTTTTACCAACTTCTATTGCAGGATAACCACCAATTTTTTTAGTGCTTTTCGAGAACTTTGCAGCTGCACTAGGTGTGCTAGTGGTATCAGAAATAGACAGCACCGCTATATCTTTACCGCCTTTTTTCAACTTCGCTTCCGCAAAGCCTTTTTTCTCTTGGGTATAGACGCGTTGGTAGCCATCACTAGCTTTTGGGAAAAGTTTATTAAATTCGCTACCCTGAGTTGCAGTTTTAGCTACCGATTGACCACTTTTTTGTTGAGTGCTTTCTTTTTGTGCCTGGTCAAAACGTCCAGGTGTTTTTGGACTACAGGCTGTTGCCAGTAGTAACACTGACAGCAACAAAGCGGCTACTACCCTACGCCCACGGTGTAAAATCATTCTTGGCTTCTCCTTGATACTTGAGCTTTAAGGCAATTATCTGCGCTGCTAGCAATTATTACCCGTTCTGGACCGTTATTAACTGTAAAATTTACTTTTTGATAATTATTTCCTAAGTTCTTAAATATAACGGTCATTTTTGCACTTCAAAAAAGTGTTGTAAATATTCAATGATTTTATCGACAAAAATGGTAAAAATATTGTCTGAATATCCTTGCACCCGATGACCTTTAACCAATGGGTGAAAATCCTGCTACTACAAGCTTCCTTGATTTAAAAATTAGGAGACAAGCATAGGTAAAAGAGCGAATAAATTTGGTTATGGCGAGGGAATCGCTAAGGATATGGCAAACTTTGAAAAGTAGTCCCTGCGGCTTTTGGCTTCGGGATAGAGGGTATTGCAGTTTATCCATTCCGCGTAACACCGGGAAAAATGGCTTAAGGATATTTGTCCATAAAGTTATTAACTGTGCAGTGCCATACTTAACGTAGCAATTAATCCAATGCAAAAACGCCCCCCCTTTTTGGGAGAGCGTTTTTTGTTTATGGATTAAGCGTGAAGAGCGTATCTCAGATTATGATTAACCGTTGATAGCAGGAGCAGTAAGAGCGACAGGAGCAAGATCACCAGCAGC